>NZ_JADOUR010000005.1:0-279561 GCF_015751665.1 Arthrobacter sp. CAN_A1
GTGACTGTCAGCCGCACCGGATAGGTTCCCGCCGCACCATAGGTATGCGACGCGTTCACCCCAGTAGCCGTGCCACCATCACCGAAGGTCCACGCATACCCGGCAACCGTCCCATCGGAATCACTCGACCCTGACCCATCAACTGACACAACCAGACCATTCACCGTCGAAGTAAACGCTGCAACCGGCGCCACATTAGCTGGAGGCGGAGCCACAGTGACGTCCCTCGTAATGCTGTGGGTCGCGCCGTCGTCATCAGTGACTGTCAGCCGCACCGGATAGGTTCCCGCCGCACCATAGGTATGCGACGCGTTCACCCCAGTAGCCGTGCCACCATCACCGAAGGTCCACGCGTAAGAGTCGACGGTTCCATCTCCGTCAGCCGATCCTGACCCATCAACCGTCACCTGCAATCCGCTGACGGAAGGAGCAAAGGCCGCGGTAGGGGGCGCGTTCAACAGCACGCCTGTCGTTCCGGCGTCGTAATGACGTTTCACCGCGTCTGCGCCCAGGGCCGTTGGGTAGATTGCCACTTCGTCGACGTCGCCCTTGAAATACCTGCTGGTTGGAATTGAAGCCCACCCAGAGAGGTTGTCACCACCGACCCTCCAATACCCGTCAAACGATCTGCCGGTCGTAGTGTCGGAACGGCCTGCGACGCGGGCTCCGTCGACGTACAACTGCATACCGTTGGAGCCCAACGTTGCCACGACATGGTGCCAGTTTCCATCGTTGTACCGCGCCGTGCTGTTGACGGTGCGCCTTACCCCCTTCGGAGCAACCCCGAAGAAGATCCGCCCGAGGTTGTCCATATACACGTGGCGGTCTACATCGGCCGACAATGTGCTGAGCGCATTGCCGAATCCGATGATTTTCCCTCCTGTGGTGGTGGTGGTCCGGATCCAGGCTTCGGTGCTGAAGGTGTGTGGTCGCTTCGCCCTGGTTGGGTCTGCGAGGATCCCGGTGGTGGTTCCGTTGAGTGTCACTGCAGTATTGCTGTCCCCGCTGAGCGCCCCTGCCGTGCCGAAGGTCACCCCGGCCTGGGCCGCAAGATCATCCGGCCCTGACGAATCGAATCCCGTCGGACCGGCAACCTCACCAAGGCGCCAACTATTGGTTGGCAGGTCGCGCTCTATGGTCTGACGATATGGGCTAGCGGGCTCGTTTGCGCTCGCCACCGTGACGGTCACAGTGTCCGACCGGACCTCGTTGCCCGCAGGATCAATGGCGAAAATGCGGTAACCGTACAGGCGCCCCGGAACCAGACCCTTGTCTGTGAACGTCATACCGGGGCGCTCCCAGAAAGTCGACTCTAATTGCGTGGTGTGGATGGTCGCCGAGTCACGACGGACCAGGTAGGTCAGGTTCTTGTTGTCCTGGTCCCAGTTGGCTTGCCACCGGACGCGCACCTCGCCCGGGGCCCGGGAGGTCACTGTTGGATTGAAGTTGCGACCAGTCACCCGTGGCCCGCGGGCATTGGGCGCGATCTCCTTGACCGCGAACCGAACGAGACCCTGCTGCGCGGATCCGTTGACGGAGGGAAATTCTCCGCCGTATGACATGTATTGCGTGTTACCCGTGACTGACCACGCGCCTTGGCTCTGACCTGTGTAGGTCCCGTCGAGTATGGTCGGAAACCAGTTGAGGAGTGATGGTGCTGGATTTCCCTCGAAATTAGTGTAGCCATGAGCCTCGTCGGTGACTATACCCGTGGCACTTTTACTGAAGGCAAGTGCACGGCTGAACTGCCACGGGGCTTCCTGAGGGAATCCACCGATGTTGCCGCAGTAATGTGCGTGACCCGCCGAGTAGATGACATCTCCCTGGGCATGAACCGAATAGGTGTCTCCGTGGCAGTCCTGGATCCACTCAGTGGAGAAGTCAGCCCATTTAACGGAGAAGATGCCTTCGAGGGTACTTGCCCGGCCGAAGGTGTATCCCGATCCGTAGACGTTGGTGGAGTCGGAGGACAGGCTGGTGATGGATCCGCTCGGGCCCCCGTTCCGAGCAATGTTGTTGATCGGGAACGGAAGTGACTGACCGGTGGTGACATCGACGGCGCCAAGGCCATATCCGGGACGGTCCGACCCATTGAGGGTGGTAAACGCGCCTCCAATCACCATCTTGGTTCCATCAGGAGACAGAGCCAATCCATTGACCTGCCCGCCAACGGCCGCGGGTGCCCAATCGAGCAGCGATCCATCGCTGGCCCTGAACGCTGCGAGCCGCGCCCTGGCCACCGTTCCCACACCGGTAAACAACCCGCCCAGGTAGACGGTGTCATTGGTCGCCACAATGGCTCGAACCGAGGCATCCATTTTCGGCACGAAGTTGGTCAGGAGGCGTCCGGTTATCGGATCCAGCGCCGCCACCCGCCAGACCGTTGCCCCGTTGACTGTGGTGAAGGATCCGCCGACGTAGATCCTTGAGCCGTCGGGCGACGCCGTGATCGCCGTGGCCTGGCCGTTGAGGCTCGGCGCAAAGGAACTGATGAGCACACCGGTCCGGATGTCGTAGGCGAGGATGTTGTTGCGGGTGACAGTGTTGACGCCCACCGCGGAACCGGCCGGGCGGGCAGTGGTGAAGCTGCCGGCAACGTAGACAGTGTTCCCCACAACGGTCTGCTGCCAGACCACCCCGTCGATCTGCACAGTGGGCAGCGCGTCGGCCGACACGGTGGTCGGGGTTGCGGGATTGGTCGGGTCAACTGGTGTGGTGTCCGCCAGCGCTGGCGGAGCCCCGACAACCGCCATGGAGACAACCACGGCAAGGCTGCAGAGAAGCGCGGTGAGCCGGTGCCCGCGAGGTGCCGCTCCCCCGTTGTTCCCCGCACGGGTGTCCTGGGTCTGGGCGGAAATCCACCGTGCGCGGCGCGGTTGATGTGCTTTCACGACTAACCTTCTTCGCCTGGAGCTGCACCTTCGAATGCAGCAATGGGTGAGGACGCCTCCATGTTGAGAAGAATCCGTACTTGCTCCCGCTGGTCGGCGGGGATGGAAAAGACGAGGGTGGTGGAGACGGACCCGCCCGCTGCGACTGTTGCCGGGAAATCGGTTGCGCCCGATCCGGTGAGCTGGACGGCCGGCAGCCGCTCGGTGCCATATTCGACGTTCACCACTGAGTTACTCAGTGACACGGCATCGCCTGTCGTGTTTTCAACAGTGATCACAAACCTCAACGCCGGGCCGGCGATCTCACCAATCCCTAATGCTTCGGCATCGATTGCCTCCAGAGTGGTGATCTTTGCCGAGATGCCTTCGGTGACCACAGAGGGTTCCTCCAGGGAGACTGGATCGGAGACTGGCTGCTCGATGGCGGCGAGCTCAGCATCTGACGTGGCCGGCTCCTCCGCTTCAGCTGTCTTTTCCGCAGTAGGCTCTTCCTCTGCTGGCACCGTGGTGGGCGATGAGGCGTCGGCTGTTGCCTCCGGCGTCGCTGTCCCTGCCGGGTCTTCCCCGGCCGCTGTGCCGGTGGGGGTAGGCTCAGCCGTCTCTTCGGGGCCGGCCTCGGATGCCGGCGCGGTGCTGCGGGGTGAGCTGGAGGCAACCGGTGCGTTGTTTGCTGTGGCATCGGTGCCCGGCTGATTGGATGCCAGGTAGCCGATTCCCAGGGCCAGGGCCACGGCGCAGACGAGCACCCCGGCTGCGACCTTACGGAGGGTGCCGGAACGGGTCCCCTCCTCGGGCTGGCCGCTCTCTACTGGATTGGTCACTGCACAGGCCTTCCTGTAACAAGGGCGTGCCGGGCCCGGGTGGGGGTGCTGTGGGCGTCACGGGTGGTGGCGTCGAGCCGTCCCATGTCCCTGAACCACTTGACCGAAGCCAGTACCAGATGCCCCAGATTCGCGGCAAAGACCACGGTGTACAGGGCCATGAAGGCAACGGGTGCACCCAGCAGGATGAAGCTGAGGCACAGAAAGCCATAGTCGGTGGGAATCAGGAGGAGCGACTTGAGCCGGGACCCTGAGCCCTTAACTGGGACTGCGCCCGTCCTGAGGGTGTGGATTTCCTTGAGGTGATCGTTGAGGATCATGGAGAAGAAGGAAACCGCAGCAACAACACAGAAGGCCACGGGAACGAGCAGCCACAGCGGGGTGGACAGGTCGAAGCCGCGATAGGCGGCGACCAACACCGCAAGGTGGATACTGGAAAGCTTTGCGCTATCCACCACATGGTCGAGCCACTCGCCGGAGAGCGAACCGCCGCCACGCAGGCGGGCAACCTGTCCATCCGCAGCGTCGAACGCGTACCCGACGGCCAGGCACAGCCAGACCGCGATGCCCAGCCCCCACGAGGGAGTGCCGAACGCCAGCATCCCGATCCCGGTGAAGGTGAAGGCTGCGCTCACTGCGCTGACCGCGTTAGGGGTCAGCCCTGCCCGGTGGCAGGCAGCAGCGAGGTACCGTCCCGCCCGCCGGTTGATGTAGATCGAGTAGGGCGGGGCCCCCGGCGCGGCCGCTTTCTGCGCGGCGGCGAGGGACAAGACGGTCTGGCGGTAGCTTCCGGCAGCGGGCCGGGACTCGGCGAGGGTCTGGCTCATGATGCCACCACCTTGGGCGCCGCCATGACCGTTCGGGGTGCCCCTGCAGCACGACGGCGCACGGCGAGCCGGCGGGCCGGTGGCCGGGCCAGCGAGTAGCAGAGCGACTCGTACCGTTCAGCGACGTCGTCCCAGTCGTAGCGTTCAGCGGCCTGCCGCGCAAGCCGTCCTCGGCGTTCACAGTCCAGGGTGTCCTGTTCGGCTGCGTGCACCAACCGTGTGACGTCGTCGCTGTCGGCGAAGTAACGCCCCGCCGCACCCAGCACCTCCGAGTTGAAGTCCACCTGGTAGGCGTTGGTTGCTGCGCCGGCACCGATCGCCCGGAGCAGCGACGGGTTGGTGCCGCCCACTGAATGGCCGTGCCAATACACCCGTGCGTGGGCGTAGAGCTGATCGAGCAGCTCCTGGTCCCAGACGCCCCCCAGGAAGCGGACCCGTTCATCGGCCAGCGAATGGACTTTCCTGATGTAGGAGTCCGCGTAGGGGGCCGTGCCAACAACGACGAGGGGCAGGTGAGCCGTGCTCTTCCGGTAGCCGTCAACAATCAGGTGCACGTGGTTCTCCGGCTCAAACCGCGCAACCACCAGGTGATAGTTGCCGGGTTCCAGGCCGAGCCCAGTGACCTTGTCACTGCTCGGGCTGTCCAGGAGCGGGGCCCCGTAGGCAATGTATTCGGTGGGGGCGTTGAAACGTTCCCGGTAGTAGGTCTGGATGCCGACGGCGTCGGCGATCAGCGCGTCGGACCATTTCACGGCGAGCGCTTCAACAGCGCGGTAGTACCGTTTCCCGGTTTTCCCCCACTTGGCGCGCTTCCATTCCAGCCCGTCCACATGGGTGGCGACGGGGATCCCTGCCGCGCGGATCACGGGGAGCCACGGGGCGTTGGCTGCGTTGAAGACGATGGCGACGTCTGTCCGGTGCCGGAACAGGTGGCCCACCGACAGCCCGGTGTGGCTCAGCGTTTCGAGGGACCGTTTCCTGAGAGAGGGCAGGTGGACCAGCCGCATGCCCAGGTGTTCCTTGACATCGGCGTCTGCCGCGGTAACGGGGCGGCAGTAGACGGTGACGTCATGGCCCATTGCGGCGAGGCGGGAACCGACTTCCTCGATGCAGGTTTCAAACCCGCCATACCGTGCGGGTACCCCACGGGTGCCGATCAGCGCGATGCTGAGGGGTCTCATTCGCTGCGAGCCCAGCGGGTTGTTCAGTGATTTCAGCATTAGTTGGTCCCGTTCAACAGAGGGTAGACGTGGCGTTCCCGATTCATGTTCAGGTTCTCCAGTGCCAGCCGGAGGGCTGTACTCGAGGTGTGGACGGTGTAGGGGAAGTAGACGACAGCCACGTTGCGGGCAGCGAACTGCTCTTCCAGCCGGCGGGCACGTTCGGTGCCCTTCCAGTCGTCCCCTTTGAAGAAGATGTTGAACCTCAACTGGTCCCAGACCGCCATCTTGTCCGGCACCGTTTCGGCGCACACCCTGTCGACCAGTCCGATGTTCTCGACGATTTCCATCCGCTCGGTGAGAGGAATGACCGGGCGGCGGCCCTTTGTCTCAGCGAGGATCTCGTCGGAGACAACACCCGCGATGAGGAAGTCGCACCGCGATTTGGCCTGGCGGAGGATGTTCAGGTGTCCCACATGGAACAGGTCGAAGGCGCCTGCCGCATAACCGATGCGGATCCCCTGGACATCGTGATTGCCTGTCGTGTTGTAAGCCATCAGTAAGCTCCTGTCGGTTTGACCAGCACTTTGAAAGTCCGCCACATGATCATCAGATCCCCCATGACCGACCAGTTCTCGACGTAGTAGAGGTCGAGGCGGACGCTCTCGTCCCAGCCGAGGTCCGACCGGCCGCTGATCTGCCACAAACCTGTCAGCCCTGGTTTGATGAGGAGGCGGCGGTGGGTGTGCCCCGCGTACCCGGACACCTCGCTGGGCAGGGGCGGCCGGGGGCCAACCAGGGCCATGTCTCCCTTCAGCACGTTGTACAGCTGGGGGAGTTCGTCGATTGAGTATTTGCGAAGCCACCGTCCCACGGTCGTTACCCGCGGGTCGTCGCGGAGTTTGAAGAGGACACCGTTGCCTTCGTTGCGTTCCCGCAGCGCCACCAGGTCCTCTTCGGCTGTGGTCACCATGGACCTGAACTTGTACATCGGGAACTCGGCAGAGGACCGGCCCACCCGGTTCTGTTTGAAGAACACCGGCCCGGGTCCGTCCCGCCTGATCAGGAGGGCAACGACTGCGAACACGGGTGCCAGGGCGATCAGCGCCAGGAGCGACACGACGACGTCCATCACCCGTTTGACCACGTGCCGCCCACCAGTGAACTGCGGCATTTCCACGTGCATCAGGGGTAGGCCTTCGACGGGCCGCATCTGGATCCGGGGGCCCGCCACATTGGTCAACGTCGAGGCGAGCACCAGTTCGGTAGCTGAGCGTTCCAGCCGCCAGCCGAGTTCCCTGATGTATTTACTTCCCTTGTGCAGGTGCCCGGCGACGATCACCGCGTCGGCGCCGGTGTCGGCTACTGATTGTTCAACGTGGCTCAGCCCGTAGACCACGGGGACCAGCCGGTCCCCCGCGTGGATGAGCCGGGATCGGTCCCGGCCCTCCAGCACGGTGCCGACGACGTCGTAGACCGCCCCGGTCTTCTTGGCGAGCTGCCCGACGACGTATTGCACGTCGTCGTGCCGGCCCACCACGATGACTTTGGAAAGGAAAAGCCCGAACTGGCGTTGGCGCATGAGCCAGTTCCGCCAGATCCACCGGCTGCCCAGCAGCCCGATGAGCCCTGCAGGGAGGGTGACGATCAGGAAGTTGCGGAAGTCGTGGGCGCCGAGCAGCACGACGGCGACAGCCAGCCAACTGAACGTTGCCGCGCTGGCCTGAACAATGCGCTTGTACTCGGGGGCACCGAATCCGATCAGGCGCGGATCACGGGTTCTGAACATGGACAGCATGATCAGCCAGCCTCCGCACACGGCGACGGCGAAAGCCACCGTTTCCGCGGTGGCGGCACCGCCCGCCATACTTTTCAGGATCCAGTCGGTGCTGATGAGGACGACGGCCAGCACGATCAGGGTGTCAGTCACCCGCAGTGACATCTGGTATCGATGCCGCCACGGGACGCCCGAGACGGCGGCCGCCCGAACCCTGGGCCGCGAGACGGCGGGGAAAGGAAACCTGAGGGTCTGCTCCTGTGTCTGATACATGTCAGACACCTATCTGGCGGACGGTGCCGGCACGGCTGGCCAACATCGTGGAAGGAGCCGACGACGGCTGGGGACGAGCCTTGGTCTCGGAAGGCTCCGACGTCGCCGGCCCCGAATGGGGAGGACGTGGCTCCGAGCTAAAGACTGATACCGGGACGAAAAGCGACCGGCTGGCTCGAAGCTGGGTCCAGGACGGAGCCGGATGGCCTGAATCGGCCAATGGTCCGCCACCTGGGAGGAGATGGAAAGGTGTAACTCCTGAGGACCGGCGGTTTGCACCGCAGATTGAGTTGAACGACATATCGAGACCCGCTTCATCAGTGCCCTAGAACTGCTTTCGGGGCAAGCCTATGAATCAGCTGTATCCCGAACACGAGTGGTAGCTACTCGACTTGGGGCGGGTAGGACTACTCGGATGAGCACTCCCAATTCAGGTAGTACTCGATGAGCGGGTGGATGCTACGCAGATGGGACAGGAGAAGCCCCGGTCAGCGCTGTCAGGCCTGGAAAAGGTCCTGCAGGTCCTCGCGGCGGCTGATGCCCAACTTGGCGAAGATCCGGTACAGATGGCCCTCGACTGTCCGGACCGACACGCCATGCAGTGCGGCGATGTCACGGTTCGAGTGGCCCTGGGAGGCAAGACTGACGATGTCCTGTTCCCGCTGGGTCAATTTGGTGGCGGATAGTTCTTCAGAGAATTGCTGGCCATGCATGCCCTCGAGCTTCTCGACCACCGCGTTCAGGGTGGGTTGTAACGCCCGGGAACGTTGTGACAAACCTTGCTGGGCCAGCAGATTGACGGCCATGCCCAGGCATTCGGCAGCGATCAGGAAGTAGTCCCCCCTCAGTGCTTGCTGCGCTGCAGCTTCGAGGGCGGCGGGGTCCTTGGCGAGCATCGCTGCCGCCATCGCGTTGAGGATGGCGCCGTCGGTGCCTTCGAACCCGCTGGTGATTCGCTGGAGCGGGGCAAGGGAGTGTGTGTCGCCCAGTCGAACCGCCAATTCGAAGGCGCAAGCAGCGAGGGTGGTCATGCCGGCGGCAGCTGCGTTGTCGCCGATCAGAGCGAGTTCAGAGATGCTGGCGGTGGCGCCCCTGAACTTTGCTTCGCTGGCGACGGCGTGGATCCGGCCCTGCAGCCGGTTCTGGAGGGACCCGTTGGGCGGTAGCGACGCAAACTCTGCTGAATATTGTTGGGCCCCGGTAGTGTCGCCAGCCATGGCGCAAGCGTAGGCCGCCATACCCGTGGACATGGTGAGGAGCTGAGCGACGTCGGACTCGCGGAACCCTTCAACAGCGAGCATGAGGCGTTTTCGGGCCGTCCGCATCCTGCCCTGGCGCAGGGCAATGATTCCCTCGAAAAATTCCAGCATCCCCCCGAAGTACACCATTCCACCATCAGCGGCCTGTGAGTAGGCAGCGAGTAGGGTCCCCACCTCGGTAAACCTGCCTCCCCTGATCAGGGACATGGCATGCCGGGTGATCACAAAACCCTTATGGCGCAGGAAGCGGTGCCCGTTCGCCGCGATGATGGCGAGGCCCTCGGCAGTTGCCGCCACGCCCTCCCGCGGCCGTCCGGTCGATCCGAGGGCCTCACCGAGCAGTGCGAGCGCGGCCAGCCGCGTTTCGTCAGTACCGTCAGGCTCGGCACGGATCTCTCGAAGCTGCCTTTCCGATTCACGGTACTGGCCCTCAAGGTTGAGCACAAAGCAGGAAAGGAGCCGGCATCCCATCCGGGAAATACGCACTGACCGGCTGGACGGCCCCTTCCGTTCCCGCTCGATGCGGTCGATGGTCTCTGCCCACCGATTGACGTCATTCTGGATTTCCTTTGGGGTGCTTCCCAGCCTCATCCGGAGGTCTATCGAGAGCAGGGTTGCCTCTTTGGCAATCCTGAGGCTGCCGCAGTTGAGGAGAGCCTCGTCAACCAGCTCGCGGGCATAGTCGAAGTCGCCGCGGTTCATGCGGGCGTGGGCAATTTCGACCAGTGCCCGCGATTTGAGTTCTGGCGCTTTCACCACACGGGCGGCGCGGATGGCAAAGGCCGGATCAAACAGTCGGTTGGCGACGATCGCGGCTTTAAGCAGCGTGGCGTCGTCGAGCACGGCGCCGCAGTCCAGCCCCCAGGAGACCCAGCGCAGAAAGCCTTGGATGGAGTCGGTCTGATCCTCGGAAAGCTTGAGCAGGCGTCTGCGAATCGCCATGCTTCGCCCGATCGGCACCTGCGCCCGGAGCACCTCGCCGTACAGCGAGTGAGCCAGGGCAACCCGGCCGTCAACCCCCGTCGTGAGGGCCAGAAGCTGATCATCAATCAGTGAGTCAACGGCCTGCGGGTCGCAGATGTCCCGCAGCACGCTGAGTGCCACGGGTTCGGCGAGGGCCACAGTCTCGAGAGTCTCCACCTCCGACGGCGACCGTCCGCGAAGCTGGCCCCTGATGAGGTCAGTGAGCCGCAGGTCGATCCCGGGACGTTCTCCGGACAGGCACCATACTCCGTTGCGCTGCACCAGATATTTCGACCGGGCATCAGGGTGGAGCAAGGCCAGTAGAAACATGGGATTGCCTTCGGAGGTCTTGCTGAGGAGTGCACTCACACTCGCGAGAATCTGGTCTCCCAGTTCCCTGACACAGAGCTCGTGAATTTCCTGCCGGCTGAGTGGTTCGAGGTCGTACCGGTTCAGCATTCCGTCATGCCAGAGTGCGAGAAGCTCCGACGGCGGTCCGGGAGCCGGGCGGGCAAGCACAAGGGCCCGGGCACGCCGGGTAGTGATCAACTGGGCCAGCAGGACACTCGTACTGTCGTCGAGCTCATGCGCGTCGTCGACAATGAAAAGGGGTGCTGGCGAGCCTGGCTGCTGCTGCCCCAAATGCCGTGTCAGGGCACGATAGATGGCAATGGGCGATCCGGCATCGGCGACCGAGAGGTCGCTCAGGTACGGGGCCAGTGCACCGAACGGGATTTTGTGCAGGGAAGGCTGCGCTGACACGTGAACGACTGTGACATCGTCGGCCAACGCCTCGGTGAGGACCCGCGATAAGGCAGTCTTTCCAAACCCCGGATCACCCACCACAAGAGCCCCGTGATGATGCGCTTCAGATAGTTTGGCGAGAATTTCATCGACCAGCGGTTGCCTGCCGACCAGGTCGAGCGAGGCGGAGGCAGATGCGGAACCTTTGGTTGCCTCGTGGCTACTCAAGGATCATCTTCAACTGGCTACGGTTGGAGACACCCAACTTCGCATAGACCTGATACATGTGTCCTTCGACGGTCCGGATGGAAAGGGTCAGCAGCGAGGCGATGTCACGGTTGCTGGATCCTTCAGCGACGAGGGACGCGATGCTGCGCTCCCGTTCGGTGAGCTTGTCGAGCACCCGCTGTCGCAGTTCCCCACTCCCACGCCCCACCACACGGAGGACTCCGTCCGCTGCGACCGCGGCGCGGCGTTCCCCGTCCCCCGGGTTATCGAGGGTCAGGCGCTGCACCAACCCGGCGGCGTCGGAGGCAAGACGACGGTTGCCGACGTCCGCAGCCATTGTCGCTGCCTTAAGAATCTGGTCGGTGTCTCCCGATGCGACACCTTTCCCGTACAGTGCGCAGATCCGGGCGTAGGCACCCTGGCCGTCCATTCCACTCGTCGCGAGGCGCTCGGCCGCCTCAGCCAGTCCAAGCTGGACCGCCTGGCAAAGGAAGAACAATTCATGCCCGAGGTTCCCCCCGGCCCGGTCCTCGTCGGCAAGGTGAAGCATCTCCTGAGCCGCGTCGAGCGGATCCCGGGTTGCAGTTGACGCCAGCACCGCGAAGTACCTTGTCGCCCTGCTGGTGTGCCAGTCATACCGACGCGAGTCCAGATTAACCTGAGCAAGATGGGATAGGGAGAGCTGGGCGTCGCCGATCAGCGCATAGGCGTAGGCAGTGGCGGCTTCCGCTAAAGTCAAAAATTCCTGGCGGTCGCGGATCCTGAGTTGGCTCAGCGCAGGAAGTAGTTTCCGGAGCGCCTCCGGGCCCCGTCCGGCATAGGCATAGAGGCAGCCTTCGGCAAGCTCCAGGGAGGTGCCGTCAAAAATCCCCGCCAACGGCCCTTCGGCATGATCGTTGATCATGGAGAGGCACTGCTCCCATTGGCCGGAGATCAGCATCACCGAGAAAAGCCGCACTTGAGCGGACTCTGCCAGGAGCGGATCTTCGGAGGAATCGGCGAGCCGCGACACCACCAGCCTACTGAGCTGCAGCGCATCGTCCTGCCGACCCGTCATGCAGAGAGCTTCGGAGAGCCACCCACACAGTTGATGACGGACGGCGGCATCAAGATCAGTTTGCTTGAGCAGCTCATCGAGGGGCTCGATCATCGCCGGATAATCGCCGTTGAAGGCGCTCAACTCGGCATCGAGGAGCTCAATTTCGGAGAGCAGGCCGGTGAGGTCTTCACGACCCGCCTGTCCTTCGAGTGTCAGCCGCTCGCGAAGGCCATCGAGGACGGTACCGACTTCGCCATGGCGAACATGATCCCGGGTGAGCAGGCGGCATTTGAGCACCATCATCCCCACCCACTCCACCAGGTTGGGCCGGTCCTCCTCCCATCCGGCGAACCGGTCAAGGATCCCGAGTGCGCGGGTGGTCTCCCCCTGGATGCCGTACGCCCGCGCCTCCTCCGTGACCGCCGAGGCGCCTACTAGATCCTGCGGGATGGCTCCGAGGAACCGGAGTGCACCTTCCGTGTCGAAGTAGCGGTTCGCGAGCCGTGCCGCTTCGATAGCCAGGCTCGGATCAATCTCCATTGAGCAGTCAAGGCACCAGGCGGCGTAGTTCATTCGGCTCAATGCTGGCATGGGCAGTCTGAGCGAGGCCGCTGCCAGCTGGTGCAGAAGCTCCCGGCTCCGCCCAATCGGGACCTGGCGCCGGATCACATCGCCGATCAGCCCGATGGCCACCCGAACCATGGGCGGCTGCGACAGCTCGATCTGGAAGATCCCCGTCTCCATCAAAGTATCCACTTCGGCTTCGCCAGCGAACTCAGTGAGAAGTTCGAGCGGCATGACCCCGGCAATGGAGATGATCTCGGCGGTTCTGCGTTGATCGGGACTGAAGCGTGCCAGACGGGCCAGGATCCGTTCGGTGATCGTGCGCCCAGGATCAGGCGCCCGGCGGGACCCGGCAACCCAGATCCCGTCCTGGACGGTGATGTAGCCGGAATCCACCTGTTCCCGGCCGATAGCCTCCATGAATAGGGGGTTGCCGCCACTGGCGTGCCAGGTATCCAGGACGACGGCCCTGGAGACCGGGGCTTCAAGTCCAGCGGTCAGCAGCTCGGCTGTATCAGCCAGCGACAGGGGCGCCACATCAACCCGGCGGATCAGTTCGTCTTTCCACAGGTCGCTGAACTCGTCGGGCGCAGCCTGGAGCTGCTGGCAGACGAGGAGAACTTTCACTGCATCGCTTCTGACAAGATGCGCAATAACCATTGCCGAGGCGCTGTCCAGGTCTTCGACATTGTCCACGAGGATCAGGGTGCCCTTGCCACCGGCGCGAGAGGTGAAGAGATTCTGCAAACTTCTCAGAAGGATCAGCGGATTGTCGACCGCTTCGTCATCGAGCTCGCTCAGGACGAAGTTGAGGGCCCCATACGGCATGCCAGCGGTGAGGGCGCTGCCCCGCAGGTAGATCAATTCATAATCATTTTCGACGTCACTGGCGACGCGTTGTGCCAGCACGGTCTTACCGATACCCGCGGGGCCAGTCAGAATAGCGCCCCAGCAGTCCGGTTGTGCCACAGCCTCCCGCAGCATCCCTAATTCGTCATTCCGGCCAACAAGTGGCCAGACTCCTTGCACCCCAAACATAGCGCCCCACTACATGGTGCAGGTCGGCACGGCGAGTCGTCCCAGCCCAACAATTCTTGAGAAGCGGTATGTCGTCCCGCCTCCGGGTTTTACGCTGACGCAAAGGTAACCCCGGCATCATCCGTATTAGGGCATAACCATACGCTGGATCCCTGAATAAGGCACGGAATATCGCAAAAAACCTGCGATCAGTAGACGGACCAATCTGAATACTCACGGTCAGGGTTCCCAGGATGGGCCGGCGGCGGGCTGGGGATCAGCCCGGTCTCAGGAGGCTGGCCGCCGCCGGCCCGACCGTGGTCCCTCCATTTCAGGAGGACGATGTCTCTCCAGCGCGCCAGGCCTGGGTGACTCTGCAAGCTTAAGAAACGGTCCGCCATGGCACACGGGTAGTGGCTACTCGTCTTCTCGCTGAGGATTACTTAACTACCGGACCAGTCTTACGCGCTGACATCATTCGGGAACTCCTGCAGCCGACAGCCCCCTCGATAGTTCTTCACGACCACTGATTCCCAGCTTGAGGTAAATCCGGTACAGGTGGCCTTCGACCGTCCTGCGGGACACGGTCAGACTGGTGGCGATCTGGCTGGAAGAGGCGCCCCGCGCGGCGAGCCTGGCGATCTCCAGCTCCCGCTGGGTCAGGACTACCTGCTCCATTGCCGCATCGCTGATAGCGCCTGTGCGGATCCCGCCCAGGGTGGGTCGAAGCTCCCGGACCTGTTGCAGGACAGCCCGCTGCGCTCGTGCTTCGCCATGGGCGCCATAGACTGCGGCCGCCCGCGCCAGACATTCGGCTCCCAGCAGCTGCCGCCGTGCGTCGATGGCGCGCGCCCCCGCTGCCATGAGCAGGGCTGGATCGTGCGAGACTGACACTTCCGCCATGAGGTGAACAACATCGGCGTGCGCAGCTCCCAGCCTCCCCGCCAGGTCGTTGAATCGTTCAGCCGGGAGAGGGTATTTCATCAGGAAGAGCAGCTCAAGGACTTCAGCCTCGGCATGAACCAGGCTGAAGGCCCGGGCTGTATCTGCCTGCGCCAGCACCGCCAATGAGTTGTCGGGGCTCACCTCCGGCCACGACTGTGCGGCGGCAATATAGGCGTCAGAGACCAAGCGCTGCGGCAGGGTGCCCCGATGCTGCAGCCTCCGGTAATCGGCCACGTAGGCGGTGGCCCGTTCATGGTTTCCCACCAGCTGGTTGGCGAAGGCTGCTGCCCCCAAAACCAGGGGAAGAAGTAGCTCGGGATCACTCCGTTGCAGTTCCTCGATGCCAGCGGTCATCAGTGCGCAGCCGCGCGTGATCCTTCCGCACCTGACGTCCATCACACCTTCAAGACTTGTCATCTCGCCGCCGAAGTAGTGAAGTGGGCGCGGCGCATGCTGCTCGTGCCATCGCACAAGCCCAATGAATCCTGTCTCATCCCTGGTCTGCACGAGTAGAGCCGCCCGCCGGGCAATGACGGTCCGGTAGTGCCCGGCAAGCATCCTGCCCGGCGCGGTCTCCGCCACTGCCCGTTGGGTGAGGTCATTCGCGGCCGCGGTGCACCCGGTCGCTCCCAGCGCCTCCCCGAGTACCAGCTGGGCCACCAGAGTGTCCCGAGATGGTACGGGTGTGTCCCCCAGCACCCGCTGCAGTCCGTCGATGGCTGCAGCGTAATCGCCGGCCAGGCTCAGAGCCGCACAGTGCAGGATGGTGGCGCCCTGTGAAGCCTGCTTCGCGTGCTGCTGCAGCCCTTGAGCGATCACCGTCCAGCGGTCCGAGATCTCCATCAGACCCTCGGGCCCCCGGCCACGCTGCAACGCTATTCTCGCTTCGGTGAGGGCCGCCGATGAAAGGGTCTGCGGGTCGGCTGCCGCGTCCATCGTCCCCCGAATCTCGGCAGCAGCAGCGTCGGTGTCCCCTGCATCGAGGAGACTGCGCGCTGCTTCCACCCGCGCCGCCGTCGTGAAGTCCGGAGAGGTCACCGCGGCGGCAAGCTGCCGCGCCAGTCGGGGTGAGTAGCCGTCATTGGCCAACCGTGCGGTAGCCACCAGCTCGCCGTCAGCGATCGGGTAGCCGAGGCTCAGTTCCCACGCCACCCGGTTGATCACGCCTGCATCATGGAGCAGTTCGCGCCCCCCCGGCGATTCCCGAAGCCACGCCAGGATCTCGGCCCGCCGCCCGGGGGGTACCAGGTCCCTGACCGCTTCGCCGTACACCTTCGGTTCGATGGTGAGGCAGCTCCTGTCTTGACCGTGGTGCCGCGAGTAAGAAAGGATTCGGGCTTGCAGTGCCTCCTCCAGACCGACAGCGTCAAGGAGAAGTCGGGCGGCCGCCGTCGGAATGCAGCCCAGCATCGCCACCACCTCGACAGCTCGGCGCCCGGCTGGGCTACAGCCCATCAGGATCGGCTTCACCTGGCTCGCGAGGACGTCCCCAGCTGAATCCGGTGCACAGACCATCAACCACACGCCATTCTGCTCGATCAACGCTCCGGAGGTGCGGAGATGCGCGATCAGCGCTTTGGCAAGATACGGGTTGCCCCGCGACCAGTCGGAGACGAAGGTGATGCACCCGGAACTCGGGAGGCCGCCGAGGTCCTGCCTACACAGCTCACCGATTTGATCACGGATCAACGGGGCAAGTTCAAACCGTGTGAGAAGCCCGTCACGGCACAGTGCATTCAGTGCCTCGGGCTGGGTTCCAGCGTCTGTCGATAGGACCAGGAGACGAATCTCGCGGGCAAGGGCGAGCTGCCCGAAGAGATGGCTGCTGTCCTGGTCGAGGTGGTGTGCGTCGCGCAAAACGACGAGCACCGGAAACGGCGCATCAGCCGCCAGCGATCGGAGGGCTGATCTGATGGTGCGAAGCACCGACAGCGGCGAGTCAAGGTGTGCGGGGAGGTGCTCCCTGAAGACTGGTCCCAGCGCCCCATAAGGAACTTCCTTGAGGGACGCGTCAGCGTAGATGGTGACGGGCACTACCCGGCCCTGCAGGTGCAGCAGGACAGCGTCGGCCACTGCAGACTTCCCGACGCCGGGTGCGCCGCACACCATCGCCCCGCCGGCTGCCGGGTCGAGGATACTGTCAATGATCGCCCGGGTATTGGATGTGCGACCAACCAGCCCGGCCACCCCGTGGTGGGGGGCCATCAGGTGGTCACCGCGCCCAGGGCCGCCTTGGCCAACAGTTCTGCCTTCGTCCGGATGTGAAGCTTCGCGTACACCCGGTGCAGGTGCCCTTCGACAGTGCGGACGCTGACCCCCAGAGTCTGCGCCAGGTCCCGGTTGGTCCTGCCGTCAACTACCCCGCGCACCACTTCGGTCTCCCGGGTGGTCAGGGATGCCAACTGCCGGCGCGCGCCGAGGACCGTCCCGGGCGGCCCGATGATCCTGCTGACCCGTTCAGCGACATATCCCCGGGTTGCCGGATCGGCGGCCTGGCTTGCGAGTTGGACCGCTGACGCCGCCGCATCGCGGGCGAACAGCAGGTCCCCCAGGCTCAGCGCCGCGTCCATGGCCTGCAGCACCAGTTCGGTGTCTTCGGAGTCGACGCCCTTGGCATACACCTGGCAGAGCGACGCGTACCGGCCCTGACAGGTGGCGCTCAGCAACAGGACACTCGGCGCCACCCCGTGATCTCCCTGCCTCATCGCGTTGCACAGGGCAATCAGTTGCCAGGTCCGGTTGCCCAACGCCTCGTCCTCACGGGCCTGATCGCGGAAGTCGAGGGCAGCCCGGTCCCCCGACACAGTGCCCTGCAGGGTGAGGGCAACGAAATGTCTGGTGAGTCTGCGCACGCCCCACGATGCTGCCGGCGCGGTCACCGACGCCAGGGAGAGGTAATGTTCTGCCCGTTCAGGGTCGTCGGTGGAGTTGATCCAGGCCAGGCCCGCTGCGGCGAGGGGCGCAGCGCCCGCAGGATCGTGGATCTGAAGTTGGCGCAGGGCAGGGAGCAGCGCCCCTTCGGCCTCAGAGGGACGCCCCCCTGCCGCGTAAATCAAGCCTTCGGCAAGCTCCTCATAGGTACCGGAGCCCCGGCCCAGGTGTTGTGCTGATACATCCAGCATGGCGAACAGGTTCCCGGCGGCTGCCTCAAGTCCCGCCAGGCTCACCGCTACCCGTGAGGACAGGGGTAGCCCGCCGTCACCCCAGGGTTGGTATGCCCGTGCGGCCTCCTTCGCATCGTCCACCCGGCCGGTGAACGCCAACGCCTCGCATACCAGTAGTGCCGCATGTCGGCGTTTCTCCGGGTCCAGGGCTGCAGGATCGAACCCGTCAGACTGCAGTTCTTTGATGACCTGGCTGTACTGTCCGTCGGAGGTCGCAGTGATCGCACGGTTGAGGAAGCCTTCGGCGGTGAGCGCCACCGGATCGGGCCGGGGCGGGGTGGAATCTTTCGCTACTGTTCCCGCCGCTGACCCGGCAGCCTCCCACAGCTGGACCTGGCTGGGGCGGCCGAGGATCACGTCGCTGAGCAGTGAACTGGCCACCGATAGGGTGGCCCATCGGTCCCTGTCGATGGAAACGATCCCCAGTTCCAGCAACTCATCCAGGGCACCGAGGCTGTCTGTGGGAATGTTCCCCAGGGGACTGGGTCCGGCGGCGAGCCGGGTGAGCAGGGTGCGCTGCGACGGCAGAAGCGCGTCGATCCGTTCGGTCATGAGGCGGGCCGCGCGTGGACCAAGACGCACTTCTGTGGTGGTGAGGACCCCGACGCCACCGACACACCGCAGGGCACCTGAGGCCAGGTAGTCATCAAGGAGGGCAACAAGGAGCCGGATATTTCCGCCGCTGTGACGGTGAAGCGCCAATGATGAGGCTCGGGAGGCGGGTTGTCCCAGCGCTGACCGGAGGAAAGCCTCGACGTCCCGTTGGGCGAGCCGGGACAACTCGGCAGGGGCCAGTGCTCCTTCCCGGTGCAATCTCTGGAAGTACTCGGGGGCTTCTGCCAGGTCCCTGCAGGCTGCGGCCAGCCGGATGGTTCCTGACTGGACCATTTGGCCCAGTACTGTAGTGGAGTTTGCGTCAAGGAGGTTGGCGTCGTCGACGATCACGATCACTGGCAGACCGTGCGCCCGGTCTTCCAGCATCCGGGTCAGGCCGTTGATCACGCCGGCCGGGTGGTTCAGGGCGTTCTGCGGCAGATCGGCCAGCTGGACCCTGAGTGCACCGTAGGGCTGATGAGCGCCGATAGTTGAACCGCGGAGATGGATCACGAGGGTAGAGATTCGCAGGCGATCGGCGACCGCCCGCAGCAGGGTGGTTTTTCCGCTGCCCGCGTCCCCGGTGATCAGGACACCCTGCGGTCCGAACTCGTCGGTCAACTGGTCGCCCACGGACTCGGCGAGCCGATCCCGGACTGTCAGCACCCCGGATGCCGGGTGTCCCGGGCCAGGCGCGTTCCCGGCTGTGTCGTATGGTGAATCTTCTGGCGCGCTGCCGCGTGGCCGTGCAGGCGCGGGTTGGCAGGCGTGCGTACTGACGTCGAAACTCATTGAGAGACCTATTTCTTCGCATTCCCAGCATGGTGAAGTACTGGATACGCTAGAACCCCGGCCCGCGTCACACATGAGTAGCGACTACTCGACTTTCCCCATCGGATTACGCATTGACTACTCGTACCCGCCGTCGTCAGGTACTCGGAGCGTCGGCTCGTGGGGCGTGCGCCGGGGAGCCATGGGAGGCCCCGCAGACCGGTACAAAAAAGGGACCGACGTTGGGATGGGGGTGGCCCAGTCTCAGAGGCCGCCCAACGTCGGCCCCCGCATTTGGGGCCGTGCTGGCCTGATCTGGCCGGAACGTGAGCGCTCCGACCGGTAATCGTGAATCTAATCTATACGCTTATTTGCCCGCAGAGTGGAACTTCTGCTGAGCGCTGACAAGCCCCTCACTAATGAGGGATTCGACGGCGTCGGCGGCGTCCTCGAGGAGAAAACCAAGGTCCTTCTTTTCGACAGTGCCGAAGTCCCTGAGGACGTGCTCGGCGGCGTCCTGCCGCCCGGGTGGACGTCCCACGCCGACCCTGACCCGCAGGTAGTCCTTGGTACCGAGCGCCTTGCTCATGTCCCGGAGACCGTTATGGCCGCCTTCGCCGCCGCCATATTTGAGCTTGACAGTGTTGAAGTCGATATCGATTTCGTCGTGGACAGCGATGACCCGTTCGGCGGGAATGTCGTAGAAACGGCTCAGCGCACTGACTGGCCCCCCGGAGAGGTTCATGAACGTCAGGGGTTTGGCCAGAACGAGCCGGGGCCCGCCCAGGCCCAGCCGGCCCTCAAGGACGGCGGCGTGGGCCTTGTGGCTCTTGAATTTCCCGCCCAGCCGGGAGCCGAGAACGTCGAGGACCAGCTGTCCAACATTGTGCCGGTTATGGCTGTAGTCGGGCCCGGGATTCCCGAGCCCGACTACCAACCAGGTATCAGTCGCCACCAGTGAGCCGGAGAGGTGGCTACTCGCCTTCTTCTGACTTCTCGCCGGAGGCGGCTACAACATCGCCTTCTGCAACGGTTTCTTCGCCATCCTCGCCCAGGTCCTGGACGGTCGGCTCGCTGATGTTGACGATCAGTGTGTCGTCTTCGATCAGCAGGGTGACGCCCTTGGGCAGCTCGATGTCGGAGGCGTGGATGTGCTCGCCAACGGTGCGGCCTTCAACGTTCACGGTCAGGGAATCAGGCAGGTGGGTGGCTTCTGCTTCAACCTGGACCGAGTTGTGCTCAAGGTTCATGACGGCGCCGGGCGCCAGTTCGCCTTCGACGTGGATGAAAACGTCGACAACAACCTTTTCGCCGCTTCGGACAGTCAGGAGGTCAAGGTGCTCGACAATGCGCTTCAGCGGGTTGCGGACCACGTACTTGGCGAGGGCCAGGTGCTTCTCCCCCTCGACGTCGAGGGTCAGCAGCGCGTTGGAGGTCCTCAGTGCCAGCGTGGTGGCCTTGGAGGGCAGCAGTACGTGGATGGGGTCGGCTCCGTGGCCGTAAATGACAGCGGGGATCTTGTTTTCCCGGCGGGCGCGGCGTGCTGCACCCTTGCCGAATTCGGTGCGTACTTCTGCGGGGAGCGTGAGGTCAGACATGAAATCTCCTGTAGTGACGATGGGTGGATCGTTGCTTGGGGCACGATCGGCATCTGTCTAGAAACAGGTCATCGTCAACACATTCTGTGTTGGACTTCAGTCGCTAGCCACTGTCGAT
Organism: Arthrobacter sp. CAN_A1; assembly: GCF_015751665.1. Taxonomy (NCBI): domain Bacteria; kingdom Bacillati; phylum Actinomycetota; class Actinomycetes; order Micrococcales; family Micrococcaceae; genus Arthrobacter; species Arthrobacter sp. CAN_A1. The sequence goes on from NZ_JADOUR010000005.1 coordinate 20,754, forward strand.
CACGGAACACTTCCCGGGTCTTTCCGGGATGCTCCCTCGCCTAGGCATCGCATTCAATGTTACAGCACGTTCGTCGGGGGCATCGACACCGGCGGGGAATGGTGGGGCGGGTACCGGTCGAAAATCCCTCATCATCCTCTAATGTGTGAGGCATACCGTTGAAAGCTGATGGAGCCCATCGGATTCTTCAGGAGTCCCGGGCCGGCCCGACAAAGGATCAACATGCGAATTTCTGTTATCGGTTGCGGCTATCTTGGCGCTGTTCACGCGGCATGCATGGCGAAGTTGGGACACGACGTCGTCGCCATCGATGTTGATGAGCGAAAGATTGCCGAGCTTCAGGCGGGGCGGTCGCATTTCTTCGAGCCGGGCCTCCCTGAACTCCTCGACGAGGTGCTGCAGACGGGCCGGCTCAAGTTCAGCGCTGACATCGCTGACGCCCGTGGCGCTCAGGTCCACTTTCTCTGCGTGGGGACCCCGCAGCGCAAGGGCGAGTATGCGGCTGACCTCCGGTACGTTGATGCGGCGTTTGCCTCACTGGTGGATTCGCTCGAAGCGGGGAACCTGGTGGTCGGCAAGTCGACGGTTCCGGTGGGCACCGCAGCGCGGCTCGCCGATGATCTGGCCGAGCGGTTCCCCGAAGCCAGTCTCGCGTGGAACCCCGAGTTCCTCCGGGAGGGTTTCGCGGTCAAGGATACGCTGAGCCCCGACCGGCTGGTGTACGGAGTGCCGGCCGGCGAGGCCGGCGAGCAGGCAACCGCCATGCTGGACGAGGTGTATGCGGGCCCGATGGGGCTGGGTACCCGGCGGCTGGTCGCCGACTATGCCACCGCGGAACTGGTGAAATCTGCGGCCAACTCGTTCCTCGCCACGAAGATCTCCTTCATCAACGCGATGGCGGAGGTGTGCGACGCCGCCGGCGCTGACGTGACGCTGCTGGCCGATGCCATCGGGATGGATGACCGGATCGGCAGGAAATTCCTCAACGCGGGGATTGGCTTTGGCGGCGGGTGCCTGCCCAAGGACATTCGTGCCTTTATGGCCCGGGCCGGTGAACTGGGGGCGGACCAGGCGCTGACGTTCCTCAGGGAAGTGGACGACATCAATCTGCGACGCCGGATCCGGGTGGTCGAGCTGACCCGTCAACTTGTCGGTGGGTCCCTGCTCGGGAAGCGGATCACCGTGTTGGGGGTGGCGTTCAAGCCGAACAGCGACGACGTCAGGGACTCCCCTGCCCTGAGCATCGCCGCTCAACTCCAGTTGCAGGGCGCGGACGTGACGGTGACCGATCCCGAAGCCCTGACCAATGCACGCGGCCGGTTCCCCGAGTTGACCTACGAGCCGGACTTCGACGCCGCCGTCGCTCACGCCAACGCTGTGCTTGTGCTCACCGAGTGGGACCAGTACCGCTCCCTTGACCCGGCCGACCTGGCCCCGCGGGTGGCAAGCAAGAACATCCTCGACGGCCGCAACGTCCTGAGTCCCGCACAGTGGCGCTCAGCGGGGTGGAACTATCAGGGCATCGGGCGCCCGTAAGGGTCACCCGATGCCCTGAGCATCGCTGCTAGGCGTTGCCGTCGAAGAGGCTGGTGACGGATCCGTCGTCGAACACTTCACGGATGGCCCGCGCAATCAGGGGTGCGATGGACAGCACGGTGAGCTGCGGGAACCGCTTCTCGGACGGGATGGGCAGGGTGTTGGTCACCACCACCTCACGGGCACCGGACTCGGAAAGCCGGCGGGCCGCGGGGTCGGAGAACACTGCGTGGGTCGCGGCGATGATCACGTCTTTGGCGCCAGCGTTCTTCAGCACCTGCACCGCACCGGAGATGGTCCCGCCGGTATCGATCATGTCGTCGATCAGCACACAGGTCCGTCCTTCAACCTGACCCACTACCTGCTTGGACACCGCCTGGTTGGGGACGGTGAGGTCACGGCTCTTGTGCACGAAGGCCAGCGGTGAACCGCCGAGCCGCTCCGCCCACTGCTCGGCAACCCTGACCCGGCCGGTGTCCGGTGACACCACCGTCACGTTATCGGCGTCAACCCGGGTACGGATGTAGTCGGCGAGCAACGGAATGGCCATCAGATGGTCCACCGGTCCGTCAAAGAAACCCTGGATCTGCGAGGTGTGCAGGTCAACGGACATGAGCCGGTTGGCGCCAGCCGTCTTGTACAGGTCGGCGACGAGGCGGGCGGAGATCGGTTCGCGTCCGCGGCCCTTCTTGTCCTGGCGGGCGTACGGGTAGAACGGGGACACCACGGTGATCCGCTTGGCGGACGCCCGTTTGAGGGAGTCGATCATGATGAGCTGCTCCATCAGCCAGTTGTTCAGCGGCGCGGGGTGGGCCTGGATCACGAACACATCGGTGCCGCGCACGCTCTCGCCGGACCGGACGTAGATCTCGCCGTTCGCGAAGTCATAAGCCGAGATCGGCAGCAGCTCGGTGCCAAGTGCCTTGGCGATCTCCTCGGCCAGCTCGGGGTGTGCGCGCCCTGAAGCCAGGACCAGCTTCTTTTCGCCGCGTGCGGTGATCTCGCTCATGGTCTGTCGCTTTCGTCAGTACTCTTGGTGCTGCTGGTGGATTCACCAGCTGGGTGAGGGGAGGCCGCTTTTTGTGCAGCCGCCGCAGCAATAGCCGCCGAGCTGCCGGGTCGTTTGGCCTGGACCCAGCCCTCCGCGGTGCGCTGCGGTGCAACGCTGACGACCAGCGCGCCCGGCGGGACGTCGTCGCGCACAATGGCGCCGGCGCCGGTGTACGCGCCGTCGCCGATGGTCACTGGCGCAACGAATACCGTGTTGGAGCCGGTGCGCACGTTGCTGCCGATAGTGGTGCGGTGCTTGTTGACGCCGTCGTAATTGGCGGTGATGTTGCCGCAGCCGATATTGGTGTTCTCACCAATCTCGGTGTCCCCCGCGTAGCCGAGGTGCGACAGCTTCGATCCGCGGCCAATGGTGACGTTCTTGGTCTCGTAGAAGGCGCCAATCTTGCCGTCCTCACCCAGCACCGTGCCTGGACGCAGGTAGGTGAACGGGCCAACGGTGGCTCGGGCGCTGATCCGCGCGCCGGCGCCGTGGGTCCGGAGCACAGTGGCTCCCTCCCCCACCACCACATCGGTGAGGGTGGTGTCAGGGCCGACGACGGCGTCACGCGCAATCTCGCACGCGCCGTGAAGCTGGGTGCCCGGCAGGAGCGTCACGTCCTCCGCCAACTGCACTGACGTATCGATCCAGGTCGTGCCGGGGTCCACGATGGAGACTCCGGCGCGCATCCAGCGGGTCAGGGTGCGGCGGTTGAGCTCGGCGCCGAGGGCTGCGAGCTGGACCCGGTCATTGGCTCCCTCGACCTGCCAGGGATCATCGGAGACGACGGCGGCTACCCGGCCGCCCCGGTCTGAGGCGATGCCGAGGACGTCGGTCAGATACATTTCACCCTGGGAGTTACCGGCCGTGACGGAGGTGAGGGCGCTGCGCAGGGTTGCCGCGTCGAACGCGTAGATGCCCGAGTTGATTTCCTTGATAGACCGCTGGGATTCGGTCGCATCCTTGTGCTCAATGATGCCGGTGACGGTGCCGTCGTCGGCGCGCAGGATCCTGCCGTAGCCGGTCGCGTCGTCCAGGACAGCGGTCAGAACGGTCACCGCGTTGGCCTGGGTGGTGTGCGCCTCTACGAGTTCGGCGAGGGTGTCGGCGGTCAGCAGCGGCACGTCTCCGTAGGTGACAACAATCGTGCCGTCGAGGGGGGTCGCTGCCGCCTGGTCCAGCGCGTCGAGCGCCACCTGGACTGCGCGTCCGGTCCCTGGGACGTCGTCCTGGTCCACAATGATGGCCTGGTCGTCAAGGCTGGAGATGTGGCTGGCGACAAGATCGCGTTCGTGGCGGACTACCACTGCCATTGCCGCGGGAACCACGCCACGGGCGGCGGCCATGGCGTGTCCAACCATCGATCTGCCGCCGAGGGTGTGGAGGATCTTCGGTGTCCGGGATTTCATCCGGGTGCCGGCTCCTGCTGCGAGCACAATGACGGCCGCCGGCCGCAGAACTCCTGCCTCTGAGTCTGATGTCTGGTGGTGCGTGTTTGAGGTCTGCGGACCCATCGAGGAGACACTCCTGCCTGTAGTTTCGCTGTCAACCGGAAAAGTACAGGCTCACACCGGCAATACTACCCGTGGCACTCTTGCCCGACAGTTCCGCCCATAGGATTCGAACCTATACTCCACAGCTCCAAAGGCTGGGGTGCTGCCATTACACCAGGGCGGACTACGCCTCAGGAAACGACATATTTCCGTGACGAAGCGCGGTTGTCCAGTTTGCCATGAGTCGGGTGGATCCTGCGACTTCACCCCCCCTCATCGCCGAACCGTCAGCTGTGGCGGACTAACGGGCGTGTGAGTCTCCAGAGCTCACGGTTCGGCGGGTGGGGGTTGCCTCGCGGCAGGACGTTACTTACCGAGCACCTCGGCAGCGGCGAGCCACTGGAGTTCCAGATCCTGTTGTTCAGCCTGGAATGCCTGCAGTTTCTTGTTCAGGGTCGCCATTTTCTCAAAGTCGACGTCTCCCGCTGCACCGTCATTCATTTGGTGTTGAATCTTCTCCACCTGCGCCGAGGCTTTTCCGAGCTGCCGTTCAATGCGGGTCAGATCCTTCTTTGCCTGCCGGGTTTCCTCGGAGCTGTACTTGGCGGTGGATCCGCCGGCCTGGGCGTCCTCAGCGTTCAGCGGGGACGCTCCGGAGCCGGTCTCCGCGGCACGTCGCAGCTCAAGGTACTGGTCAACGCCGCGAGGCAGGTCGCGCAGCTTGCCGTCGCCCAGCAGCGCCATCTGGGAATCGGTGACCCGCTCCAGAAGGTACCTATCGTGCGAGACAACCACGAGGGTCCCGGGCCACCCGTCCAGGACGTCCTCGATCGCTGCCAGAGTGTCAGTGTCGAGGTCGTTGGTTGGCTCATCGAGCATCAGCACGTTGGGTTCTCCGACCAGCAGCCGCAGCAGCTGCAACCGGCGCCGTTCCCCACCGGACAGGTCTTTCACCTTGGTCCACTGCTTCGCGTTGGTGAAACCAAGCTGCTCCACGAGTTGGGTGGCCGACACTTCACGCCCACCGACACTGAAGACGCGCTTCTCCTGCTCGATGACCTCGGTAACGCGAAGGTGCTCCAGCTCGTTGAGTTCCTTGACCTCCTGGGACAGCACGGCAGTCTGCACCGTCTTGCCCTTTTTCACCTTTCCGGCGTCGGGAGTTACCTCGCCGTTCAGCATCCGCAGCAGGGTGGTCTTGCCCGATCCGTTGACACCAACCAGCCCCAGCCGCTGACCGGGAGCGAGGCGCAGGGTAATTCCGTCGAAGAGGTTCTTGTCCCCCAGGGACAGGGACACGTTCTCAAGATCCAGGACATCCTTGCCCTGACGTGCCATCGCCATCTTGCTCAGTGCAAGGGAGTCGCGGGGTTCGGGAACATCCGCGATCAGGGCGTTGGCCGCCTCAATGCGGAACTTCGGCTTCGCTGTCCGCGCGGGGGCGCCTCGCCGGAGCCATGCCAGCTCCTTTTTGACCAGTTGCTGCCGTTTTCCCTCGACCACCGAATCCATCCGGTCGCGCTCGGCCCGTGCCAGCACATAGGCGGCGTACCCGCCGTCGAACCCGTCGACGACGCCGTCGTGAACCTCCCAGGTGCGCGTGCAGATTTCGTCGAGGAACCAGCGATCGTGGGTGACCACCAGCAGACCGCCGTCGGTGGGACGCCACCGCTCAGCGAGGTGACGGGCAAGCCAGGCGACGCCCTCCACGTCGAGGTGGTTGGTGGGCTCATCAAGCATGATGACGTCGTCGTCGCCGATCAGGAGCTTGGCCAATGCAACGCGGCGTTTCTGTCCACCCGAGAGCGAGGACACCTTCGCGTGCCAGTCGACCTCGGCGACGAGGCCGCCCATGACGTCGCGGATTTTGGGGTTGGAGGCCCACTCATGGTCGGCCTGGTCGCCGACGATTGCCTCGCCCACGCCAAGGTCGCCGTCAAGGACGTCGGTCTGATCAAGGTATCCGACGTGCACGTCCCGACGACGGGTAACCCGCCCCTCGTCGGGGGTGGCCCGCTGGGCGAGGAGCCGCATCAGGGTTGACTTGCCGTCGCCGTTCCGCCCCACCATACCGATCCGGTCGCCGTCCTCGATGCCGAGGGAAACGCCGTCGAGAACGGTGCGGGTGGCGAACGTGACGCTGACGCTTTCAGCGCCCAGAAGATGTGCCAAAGGTGTACTGCTTCCTGGTTGATAAGGGTAGAGACGGCTTGAACTGGCCCAGCTTCGGTGGCAGGTCAGGCGATGTAGTCGTTAACAATTCTGGCACCGTGGACCGGGCCATGCACGGCGGTGGCTGACAGGCCATCAGCGGTGAGCTGTGCAGCTAGTTCAGCGGCATGGGCTTCACTGGCCGCGAGGAAGGCGACGGTTGGACCCGAACCCGACACCAGGCCGGCAAGCGCCCCGGCGTCCGTCCCGGCGTTCAGGATGTCGGCCAGCTCCGGTGCGAGCTCAAGCGCCGCAGCCTGCAGGTCGTTATGCAGCAGATCGGCGAGAGCCGCAGCGTCCCCGGAACGCATCGCACTGAGAATCCGGGCATCGATCTCGGGTGGCGCAGCGGGTTCCGTCCCGTCGCGCAACCGGAGTTCGTCGAGAGTGCGGTAGACCTCGGGCGTCGAAAGTCCATAGGCAGAGGTCACGAGAACCCAGTAGAGCGGTGTCTTGGAGATGGCCGGGGTCAACTGCTCCCCTACCCCCACCCCGACGGCCGTGCCACCTACCAGCGCAAACGGTACGTCCGCGCCGAGTTCCGCCGCCATCTTCGCCAGCTCATCGCGGGAGAACCCGCTGTTCCAGAGTGCATCGCACGCCAGCAGGGTGGCAGCGGCATCCGCCGACCCGCCGCCCATTCCGCCAGCTACCGGTACCCGCTTGGTGATGTCCAGCAGCAACCCGGTCGAATCCTCGCTGAGATCGGCGAGAACCGCTGCGGCCCGGGCAGCAAGATTGGTGGCATCCAACGGAATGCTCTCGACCGGCAGGTTGAGGGACCCCTGCCCGTTGACGGTAACCACGGTGCCCGGCTCGGAACTGACCGTTGCGGTGACTTCCTCGAAGAGGGAGACAGCCAGGTACACGCTCGCAACACTGTGATAGCCGTCTTCCCGCAAGGGGCCAACGCGGAACGAGACGTTGATCTTTCCGGGCGCGCGGACGCGAACGCTGGCCGGTGCGCTACCGAACAGTCCTGCCGTTTTACCTGCCTCCATACTCTCCAACCTAGGCCACAGGGCGCTGAACCCGGAAACCTGCGGGGCCCATCTGCCCAAAAAATCCGCCACTATCAACCCATTGCCAATAAGTAGTAAGCGTGCTTATCTTACAATGGTAAGCAGGATGACTATCCGAAGGAAATACTATGACTACCCAGAATTGGTCAGCGGATCCGCTGACGGCAGCGCCCTCAGGAGAGCATGTACAGACCGTCTCGCCGACCGCAGCCCTATCCTCAGAGGAATCCAAGAGCAGCACCGGGGTGAAAGACCAGGCAGTGAACGAGGCGAAGAACGTCGGCCGGGAAGGCCTCGGGGCAGCCCAAAGCGTCGCCGAAACCGCTGGCTCCGAAGCGAAGAACGTTGCACACGAAGCCAGCACCCAGGCGAAGAATCTGCTGGGGGAATTGGGGTCTGATCTCAAGACTCAGGCCGGAGCCAGCCAGCAGAAGGCCGCGGAGGGTCTGCGCTCAATTAGTGATGAGCTCGGCACGATGGCGGACAACGGCGACGAGAACGGACCCGCGAATAGCCTGGTCCGTCAGGCCGCCCAGCGGTCAGGCGACGTCGCAGGTTGGCTCGAAGGCCGGGATCCAGGATCCCTGCTCGACGAGGTCAAGGACTTCGCCCGACGTCGGCCGGGAACGTTCCTGATGGTGGCCGCAGGCGCCGGACTCCTCGCAGGACGCCTGACCCGCGGCCTCGCCGGGGCCGGATCAGACGCCCATGGTTCCACGCCGTCGAATCCCGCGCCCGAATTCCCGCCGACAGTACCCGCGCAGTCGGAGGCGGCTACCGGCTTCGGCGCGCCCACCACGGCCGCCCCGCCCACGGGCGGCTCTGGCTCTGAAGCTGGCAGTGGTTCTGGCGCTGGCTCAAGGACTCCGGGATATCCGCAGGAGTCCTTCGGCGATCCCCTCGCCTCGGAGCCGGTCATCGAGCCGGGAAGGCGCACCCAGGACGGGCCACTGGACAGGGACCTGCGCTGATGAGCGGAACACACACCGGAGGGTCTTCCACCTATGATCCATCGCGCCCCGAGGCGGAGGAGCGCGCGGCCAACGAAACGCTGGGGTCACTGCTCAGCGATGTCAGCCGCGACCTCTCCACCCTGATGCGTCAGGAACTCGAACTCGCCAAGGCCGAGCTGCGCGAGAGCGGGACCAAAGCAGGAAAGGGCGCCGGCATGTTTGCCGGGGCTGGCGTTGCCGGGCACTTTGTCCTCCTGTTCCTGTCATTGGCGCTCATGTGGGGTCTGGCAGAACTGGTTGGCCTCGGCTGGTCTGCAGTGATCGTCGCAGTCATCTGGGGCATCATCGCTGCCGTATTGGCAGTGACCGGCAAGAAGGAACTCAAGAGCGTCCGGGGTATGCCCGCCACGGCCGCCACCATGAAAGACATTCCCCCCACTTTGAAACCAGGTGAGCACACCCCATGAGCCAGACACCAGAACAGATCCGTGCCGACATTGAGCGAACCCGCAGGGAGCTCGGCACCGACGTCGACGCCGTCGCCGACAAGGTAAGCCCCTCCAGCATTGCCCAGCGGCAGACTGACAAGGTTCGCAACGCCGTCGGCGGCTTGAAGACCTCAGTCATGGGGTCAGCCGATCACGCGTCCAGCGGGACGAAAGATGCGTTGCACAACGCCGGCGGCGCGGTGCAGGACGCTCCGCACCAGGTGGGCACCAAAACCCGGGGCAACCCTCTGGCAGCTGGGCTGATTGCGTTCGGTGCCGGCATGCTCATCGCTTCACTCATTCCGGCAAGCGAGAAGGAGAAGGAGGCTGCTACAGCGCTGAAGGAGAAGGCCGAGCCCTTCACCACCGGCATTACCGACGCGGCAAAGCATGTGGCCGAGAATCTTAAGGAACCTGCGCAGCAGGCCATGGATTCGGTCAAGGAAACCGCAGCCGAGTCAGCGAAAACTGTCAAGGATGAGGGCACCTCAGCTGCAGCCGATGTGAAGGACAAGGCTCAGGACGCCAAGGGCACGGTCCAGCACGAGGCCACCCGCTCCTAGCCCACCTCCCCCATGGGTTGAGTCAACACATATGACCGAAATCCGTCGCGAAACTGGTCATATGTGTTGACTCGGTCCAGTGGTTGTTACCGGTTCGGCGGGGCGGGCGGAGCCGGGGCTGGCGGAGCCGGGGCTGGCTTCGCCTCGGCGATCCGGGCGAATGCGGCGATGTCCAGCATTTCCCCGCGAAGACTCGGGTCAACACCAGCCGAGGCCAGGGCCTCCCCCGCCAGCACTGGGCTGCCTGCCCACCCCGCCAGGGCGGCACGCAACGTTTTTCGCCGCTGCGCGAAGGCCGCGTCGATGACGGCGAAGACCTCACGCCGGCTGGCCGAAGTTTCCGGGGGGTCGTGCCTGACGAATCCGACCAGCCCTGAAGCGATTTTGGGTGCCGGCCAGAACACGTTCATCCCGATCACCCCGGATTTGCGCATCGTCGCGTACCAGGCGGCCTTCACCGAGGGCACCCCATAGGTTTTAGAGCCGGGACCTGCGGCCATCCGGTCGGCCACCTCGTCCTGCACCATGACCAGGCCGTGGCGCAGGGAGGGAAAGTTTTCCAGCAGGTTCAGGACCACCGGGACGGCAACGTTATAGGGAAGATTCGCCACCAAAGCTGTTGGCTGGTGCGGTAACTCAGTGACCCGCATGGCGTCCGCGAGCACCACATCGAGATTCCCGGCAGTCTCGGGCCGCCAGCGGGCAACGGTTTGGGGTAGGCGCTCGGCCAGCAGCGGGTCAATCTCCACCGCCACCACCCGCCGTGCGGCATCGAGCAGGCCCAGCGTCAGCGAACCGAGACCCGGGCCGACCTCAAGGACTGTCTCCTCGGGATCCAGCTGGGCCGCGGCCACAATCCGCCGAATGGTGTTGCCGTCGATCACGAAGTTCTGGCCGAGGGTCTTGGTGGGCCGCAGGTCAAGTTCGGCTGCCAGCCGGCGGACATCGCCGGCGCCGAGCAGTGGCCGGATCGGCTGGGGGTTAGGGGGCTGAGTCACCTAAGCCATGGTAGTCGGGCACCAGGCAAAAGCGGGTTCCCGGCTCGGGAACCCGCTCACGCTCGGCACATATTCAAAACCTGAGGCAGCCGCGGGGTGCTAGCCGAGGCCAAGCTTGGAAGAACACGAAGGCCAGTGGCCCCAGCCGCCGCTCTGCTTGAGGACTTCGGCGGTGGCGATCTGCTCCGCTGGAGACGCCAGGTGCGGCAGCGGGGCGTACTGGCCGCCGCCGGCGCCGAGCCAACTTGGCGCACTGAACTGCAGGCCACCGTAATATCCGTTGCCGGTGTTGATTGACCAGTTACCCCCGGATTCGCATTGAGCGAGTGCCTGCCACGCACCGCCGGCTGGTGCCGGGCCGTCCGATCCCGCGGGCTCGGGAGCCTCTTCGGGCGCAGACTGTTCCTCCGGTTCAGGCTCGGTTTCAGGTTCAGGCTCCGGTTCAGGCTCCGGTTCCCGCGTGCCAATGGCGATCAGTTCGGCGACCGGCTCACGCGTTACCTTGTCGTTGACGAGCTCGCGGCTCTCCTCGCGACCATCGACCAGCATCGAGGTGTAGATCCTGGTCCGTTCGCCGTCGACGCCGGCCCGCGTGACGCGCTGCTCGCCCACGTCGAGGGCGTCGTCGTCCACCTCGTCGGTGCTGAAGCTAATGGGGTCGGTGATGGTTTCCCGGTGGTCGCTGTCCACTCGCGTGACCTTCAGTCCGAGGCCGTCAACCAGGGTGGCGGTGAGCGGGACGCTCACCCGATCCTCGTCGCCGAGGGTGATCTTCGCTTCGTCGAGGAGATCCTGCACAGACTTCTCAGTGGTCGTGTGGGTGTCCTCGGAGCCGTCGACCGTCACCGTGATGTTCTTGGGGGTCGAAATTTCCAGCTCGGTGCTGAGCGTCGTCAGCCGCGTTTCCAGATCAGCCGAGACGGCTGATGACTCCGCAACGCCGAGTTCGTCCACCACGTCCCCGACGGTGGAGCCGGTGGTGTGGACGACTGTCTCCGCACCGTTCAGAACGACGTCGACCGCGGTGGCTGTCGTGATCTGGATGGCTGAGCCGTCTTCAACTGCTGCAGACAGTGCCGGGCTGACCTGGTCGTTGGCGGTGACCACCACGTTGGAGTTGGCGAGGACCTCTCCCACCGTGCCTCCGAAGGTCTGGACGGTACTGGCCCGGCCATCGATCAGCAGGTCGATTGACTTGTTGTTTCCCACGAAAGCGACGAGTCCCAGCACCAGGCACATCATGACGATGCCCTGGCCAATCGTCCTGATCCACTGGTTCCTGCTCGCCACAAAGTCCCTCACGGTCGCTACATCCGGGCACGGGGGAGACGCGACCGCCAACCGGCACAGGGGTATCCCCGGTGCGGCGCCGCCGCGAAGGCATGAACCAGTCAGGCAGGTTGGGGCGCCAGAACGGAGGCGTCCCAACACTGGGGTGAGAAAGTACTGTATTAGACGGAAAGCCTTCCCCGACCCCGGCTAATAAGCGTTCACCGTAACCGAAATGTGATAAGCGGGCAAGTCAGGCTGGCGACGACGCCGCCCGGCTCAGTCCCACTCCCCGTATACCCTGCGCGTGTTCTCGGCGATCGACTGGCACAGGGTGGAAAGGTCGGCGCCCAGCACCTCGGCCATGCTCCTGACCGTGTACGGAACCAGATAGGGCGCGTTGGGCCGCCCCCGGAAGGGGTGCGGCGTCAGGAACGGAGCATCGGTTTCGGTCAGCACCAACGCCGGATCCGCGATGCGGAGGGCCTCCCTGAGATTGTCGGCATTCTTGAACGTCACGGTTCCGGCAAACGACATGTACCACCCGGCGTCGTTGCAGATCCGTGCCAGGGCTGCGTCGCCGGAGAAGCAGTGGAACACCACCCGTTCCGGTGCACCCTCGCTGCGGAGGGTGCCGACGACGTCGTCGTGCGCGTCCCTGTCGTGGATCTGGAGGGCCAGTTCCAGCCGTTTGGCGATATCGAGGTGCCGGCGGAAGGAGTAGTGCTGACTGTCGATCCCCTCGGCGGGAGTCCGATAGTAGTCGAGCCCGGTTTCGCCGATCGCCCGCACCCGCGGATGGGCGGCCAACTGTTCGATTTCGGCGAGCGCAGCCTCAAGGCCGCCTTGCTCGGCAAGCAGCGGGGCGTCGTTGGGGTGGATTGCCACCGCCCCGAGCAGGCGGGGCTCCTGGGTGACAGCCTCGACGGTGAACCGGGACGACTCGAGGTCGCATCCCACCTGGACCGCCCCGCACACACCCACGGCTTCCGCTGCATCGAGCGCGGCGGCGACGCTGACCAGCGGCAAACCACTCCGGAAGTCGAGGTGGGTGTGGTTGTCCATCACCGGGACGGGCAACGGCTCGGGGGCCGGAGGATAGTGGCGCTTGTCCTCCCGTCCGCCCGTAGCGTGGACCTCGCCGTCGGGAACGGCGCTGGGCGGGGCTGGACGGTACGCCGCGGGGGTAGCTGTATCAGGCATGACTCAACCCTAACCACCCGCACATCCGCTGCGGAACTTATCCCCACAGCGGCAAGTTGTCCTAGTAATCTGTAGGGAAGCAGTTGCTGCGTGCCCCACGGACATAACGGCCGTGGACGCATCCGACCAGGGCTGACCGACTCAACTGCACAGCGGCGTGCAGCGTTCGCGGAAGGTTCGCATGGACTCCACCAACCAGTACGCCTCACCCCACGGCAGGACCGAGCCCGCGGACTCCCCCGCGGAGGGCGCAATGTCAGCGATGTCCGGTGAGCACTTCGACGAGACCGCCCGACGGATTCTGGGATCCATCAACACCGTCATCGACGGAAAACCCGAAGCTGCGCGGCTGGCACTGACCGTTCTCCTGGCCCAGGGCCACCTGCTGCTGGAGGATGTGCCTGGGGTGGGAAAGACCATGCTCGCGAAAACGCTCGCCCGCACCATTGACTGCACCGTGAACCGCATCCAGTTCACCCCGGATCTGCTGCCTTCGGATGTGTCGGGGGTGTCGATCTACAACCAGGACACCCACCGGTTTGAGTTTCGGCGCGGGCCAGTCTTTGCCAACATCGTGATTGGTGATGAAATCAACCGCGCCTCAGCGAAGACCCAGTCCGCTCTCCTGGAATGCATGGAGGAACATCAGGTCACCGTCGACGGCGGGACCTACCGGCTGGCCGAGCCCTTCATGGTGGTGGCCACGCAGAATCCCATCGAGATGGAGGGAACGTACCCGCTGCCCGAGGCGCAACGGGACCGGTTCATGGCGCGGATCTCGATGGGATACCCGGACCGCAACGCAGAACTCGACATGCTGCAGACCCACCAGTCAGTTTCACCGCTGGACGCGGTCCGCCCGGTGGCGACCGTCGCCGACGTCGCTGCGATGATGGACCAGGTGCAGCGGGTCTATGTGTCGCCGGCGGTGCGCGAGTATACGGTGGCCATCGGCCATGCGACCCGCGGGCACCACCAGCTGCGGCTCGGCGCCAGCCCCCGCGCGTTGCTGCAGCTACTGCGGGCGGCCAAGGCGGGAGCAGCGTTGGAGAGCAGGGATTTCGTTCTGCCCGACGACATTGCTTCGGTCGCCGAGGCGGTCCTGTCACACCGGCTGATCCTTGATCGCAAGGCTCAAAGCTCGGGGGAAACACCCCAGTCGGTGGTAGCGGGAATCCTGTCCAAGGTTCCAGTGGAACGTGCTGCAGCGAACTCCTACCTGCGCGCCTAGGCCTCCTCATGCAACTGCTGGCCAGGTTACCGTCCCGGATCCTCACCCCGCGCGGGTGGGGGCTGGTGATCACCGGCGTTGTGGCACTCCTGCTTGCCCAGGTTCTCGGTCGCCGGGACCTGCTCTACGTGGGGGTGCTCCTGGTGTGCCTGCCGCTCCTGTCGGTGCTGATGTTGCGACTGATCAAGCCGCGCTTCACCGTGGGTCGGAAATTCGCGCCGCAAACCATGGAGACCGGTTTCACGTCCACCGTCACGCTGTCGGTCGCCTCCAGCGGACCGGTCAGCGGGAGCGTGGTGATGCGCGAGCTGCTTCCCTCCCGGTTCGGAGACTCCCCCGAGTTCCACTTCCCCTCCCGGCATCCCACCCGCGGGGCCAGCCACTATGAGTACAGGCTGCGGTCATCGAGCCGTGGCGTGTACGACGTCGGTCCGGTCACTGCGGCCTTCACCGACCCCTTCGGGCTGGGCACCTCCCGTCACACGTTGGGGGGCACCGACCGATTGGTGGTCACCCCCGCCCCCCTGGACCTGCCCCACTCGCCGCTGACCGGTGCCCGTGGCGCGGACGGATTCGCCGTTACCCGGCGCAACGCCAACCCCAGTGATGACGATGTGATGACCCGTGAGTACCGTGCGGGTGATCCAATGCGGAGGGTGCACTGGGCTGCTACGGCCCGGCATAACGAGCTGATGGTCCGCCAGGAAGAGTCGGTAACCACCCCTGAGGCAACCCTGATCCTCGACCGGCGCCAGGCCCGGCATAACTCGGCGTTCGCAGGGACTTTCGGCGGCGACCGGGACGAGGAAGGAACGTCGCTACTGTCTTCACCCGGCTTCGAGTGGGCGGTGGTCGCTGCCATGTCCATCACGGCCCACCTGCTGGAGCGGAACTATGCCATGCGGTTTGTGGATGAGACGGGGGCGCCAGCACTCAAAACCTCGGTCTCCGCGCAGTGGCCGGAGGATGAGGAACACACCGGGACCACCGGCATCCACAATGTCTCCGAAGGGCTGGCCGCCCTCGAACTCTTTCCTGACCCCTCGAAACGGACTACGTCCCGCCGCCAGCCCCGACGCGGACAGGGTGGGGCGCCCCCGGCCACCCGGCACGCCCCTTTCGGGGATCCGATGATGGACAAACTCGCCACCTACAAACATCGGGGCCCCCTTATCGCGGTCCTGGGAGCGATCACCGCGAGCGAAGCCCGGGATCTCGCCGGTGCCGCCGAGTACGGGTCCACCTCGTTTGCGATCCTCGTCGCCGACCGTCCGCAGGACCTGCACCCGGTGATGGAGATCCTTCGGGCCGCTGGCTGGCATGCGGTAGCGGTCTCCCCCACCGCTGACCTGAGGTCAGCGTGGACCTACTTTGACTCCCCCGCTGGTGCCAGTGCGTCAACGGCCAAAACCACTGTGACTTCACCACCGGCTGCCGCTGGAGGTCGAGCGTGACCTCCACCCTCCCCCGCCCCAGCACAGCGGCTGCCCAACGTCCCGAGCCGGGGCCCCGCACCCGGCTGCGCTCCGACCAGCGTCATTGGGTGTCGACGGCGGCAGTGTTCGCCGCGGTGATGTTGACGGCGCTGAACCTGCACTCGGTGGTGCTGGGCTGGACCTGGCTGAACCCCGTGGCGTTCACCGTTGGATGCGTGCTGCTGGTGATGGGCGTTGCACGTAGCGCCCATCTCCCCGGCCTGCTGGTTCCGGTGGCAGGTTTCGTCGCCCTGGTGGGTTCGCTGGTGTGGCAATTCTTCCCGGCTCAAAGTGTGTTCGGGGTGTTCCCCGGCGAAGGATCTGCTGGCCGGTTGACCATCCTGCTGGATCACGCGGAAAACACCGTGGTGTCCCAGGTCGCGCCCGTGCTGCCCGGGACCGGCATTTTCATGGTGGTCTGCGCCGGAATGGGGCTGATCGCCATTCTCGCCGACACCCTTGCCACCACCCTCCGGATGCCCGCGACCAGCGGCCTGGCCCTGTTCGCTGTGCTGGTGGTTCCCGCCGTCGTCCTCCCGCAAAGTGTTGGGGTCCCCGGGTTCGTGGCAGCGGTGATCGGGTACCTCCTCATCCTGGGGAGCGGTCAGTGGCGGGACAGCGACGCGAATGGTACCCGGGATGCCTCGGGTGGCAGACTGGTCCGCGGAATATCCATCGGCGCTGTGGCGCTGGTGGTAACCGTGGTGGTTCCCCTGGCCGTGCCGGGATTCAATGTTGGCACCTTCCCGCAGGGGGCCAGGGTGAACCTGTGGGGCACGGCTACCGGGTTGAACCCGGTGGTGACCCTGGGAAATGACCTCCGGAACCCGAACGGTTTTGGCAGGATCACCTATGCCACCGACTCGCCCGAGGCCTTGTATCTGCGGGCGGTGACCCTCGAGGACTTCGACGGGCAGCGGTGGGAACCGGACCAGCGATACGGTCTCAGGGAGCCTGGAGTTGAGGACATGGGGACCGAGGAGGTGCGCAACGCGATCGAGTCCGGCGTGGTGACCACCACCCGGGTCACCACCGACTCGTTCACCAGCCCCTGGCTACTGGCGCCCTATGCCCCGGTGGGATTCACCAATCTCTCGGGCCGCTGGTCCTGGGATCCGCTGAATCACAGCGTGATCGCCACCGACAACGGGTCAACCGCGCAGCAACAATACGAGGTATTCAGCGCCGGCCCGGAGCTCACCCGTGAGCGCCTCCAGGCTATTGGTCCGGTGCCCGACGGCGCGGTCGACGCCCAGTTCCTGGCCCTGCCGGAGACCACCCCGGGAATTATCAGGGAGACCGCCGAATCGCTGACCGCCAACATCTCCAACCCCTATGAGCAGGCCCTGGCCATCCAGAACTTTCTTCGGGGACCGGACTTCACCTACTCCGTGGATGCCCCGGTGGAGGGTGGGTATGACGGGAGCAGCCTCGACGTCGTCGCGCGTTTCCTTGAATCGCGGTCCGGCTACTGCGTGCACTATGCCGGTGCTATGGCCGTGATGGCCCGGGTGGCGGGAATCCCCAGCCGGGTGGCGGTTGGGTATGCGCCCGGCGATCCGACGGGCGAATCGGAGCAGGGGCCGGACGGCCAGGAGCTCACCGAGTTCTCGGTCACCTCCCAGGATGCCCATGCCTGGCCCGAACTCTATTTCGACGGCGTGGGCTGGGTAAAATTCGAACCCACCCCCTCCCGTGGCGTGGTGCCCGACTATGCTCAGACCGCGTTCGAACCGGGTGCGCCGGCGCAGAACCCCGACGATCTGACACCCGGCGGCAACCCGATAGCCGAGCCTGGCGCACCGCTGCCCGGGACCGACCCCGAGGACCCGCAGAGCGCGCCCGACCCTGAACAGGCCAGGGAAACCTCGGCCCTGATCACCGGGGTGCTGGTTGGCGCTGCATTTCTCCTCTTTGTGCCACTGCTCCTGCGGACCCTGCGGCGCCGGAGCCGCCGTCGCAGGTTCGCCGCTACGCGGGGGGCACCAGGCGCTGCGGCCATCGCCTGGTCGGAAACCACCGACCTTGCCGCCGATTACGGCCAGCCCGCCCTGCCCACAGACACACCACGGACCTTCGCTTCCCGTCTTGCTGCGGAGACCGGGCTGGGCGCTGTTCCGGCCGCGGCGCTGACGCGCCTCCGCACCGCATACGAGGCGGAAAAGTACTCGGATCCTGGGCTGCTCGTGGTTGCGGGCGGAGGCGCGTCAGGCCGGAGCGCCGGACGCGGCGGACCCGCAGCCGCCCGCGCCGCGGCCGCCGCCCGACCGCTCGACCCACAGCGCCGGGACGTCCCGGACGGGTGGGACGACGTCGAACTGGTGGCCCGGGCGCTCCGCGACACCAGCAGCCGGTCAACCAGGATCAGGGCCAGGCTGCTGCCCCGATCGCTTGCGGGCAGTACCCGGTCCTGATTCCGGGCGGTTCGCCGGACCCGGTGAACCCTAGGAAGCGGTCGGGTCGGCGATCCCGACGTACTGGGTGTAGAGGTACTCCTCAATTCCCTCCGAACCGCCTTCACGGCCGAGCCCCGACTGCTTGACCCCGCCAAACGGAGCCGCGGCGTTGGATACCACGCCAGCGTTCAAGCCCATCATGCCCACGTCCAGGCGTTCGCCGATCCGCAGGCCCCGGTTGAGGTCCCGGGTGAAAACGTAGGCGACCAGCCCGTACTCGGTGTCGTTGGCCAGCCGGACTGCCTCGTCCTCGGTGTCGAAGGTGATGATCGGCGCGACCGGCCCGAAGATCTCCTCCTGCAGGATCCGCGCCCCGGGGGCGACGTCGGTGAGGACCGTTGCCTGGTAGAAGTAGCCGGGGCCAGCCACCGGCTCCCCTCCCACGACCACTGTTGCGCCGCCGTCGACCGCTGACGTGACCAGTTCGTGAACCTTGGTGCGGCTCTTCTCATCGATCAGCGGGCCGAGGGTTGACCCATCCTCGGTGCCGCGGCTCGTTTCCAGGGTCTTCATCTTCGCTGCGAATTTTTCGGCGAACTCCCCGGCGACCGATTCGTGGATGATGAACCGGTTGGCCGCGGTGCAGGCCTCCCCCATGTTGCGGAGCTTAGCGAGCATGGCTCCGGCCACCGCGGCGTCGATGTCAGCGTCGGCGAACACGACGAACGGCGCGTTGCCGCCAAGTTCCATTGACGTCCGTAGCACGTTCTTGGCTGCCGCGGCCAGAAGGTTGCGGCCCACCGGCGTCGACCCGGTGAAGGACAGCTTGCGCAGACGCGGGTCCTCGATGAGGGGCCCGGTTACGCCCTGGGCGTCGGAGGTGTGAACGACATTCAGCACGCCGGCGGGCAGGCCAGCCTCCTCCAGCACGGCGGCGAACAACGACGACGTCAGCGGCGTCAGGTTTGCTGGCTTGAGAACCATGGTGCAGCCAGCGGCGATGGCTGGGGCGATCTTGCGCGTCGCCATGGCCAGCGGGAAGTTCCACGGAGTGATCAGCAGGCAGGGACCAACCGGCTTCTTGTTGACCAGGATGCGGGTCTTGCCATCGGGAGAGGTGGAGTACCGGCCCGTGGCGCGGACCGCTTCTTCGGAGAACCAGCGCAGGAATTCGGCGCCGTAGGTCACTTCACCGCGAGCCTCAGCGAGTGGCTTGCCCATTTCCATGGTCATCAGCAGCGCGAAGTCCTCGGCGCGGGCGGTCACCAGCTCGAAGGCACGCCGCAGGATTTCGCCCCGCTCCCGCGGGGAGGTCCGCGCCCAGCTGTCCTGCGCGGCTGCTGCGGCGTCGAGCGCGGCCATCCCGTCGGCGGGGCTCGCGTCGGCGATCGTCAGCAGCGTTTTGCCGGTCGCCGGATCCTCGATGTCGAAGGTCTTCCCCGTGGAGGCGTCCTGCCAGTGTCCGCCGATCAGTAGCCCGGTGGGAACCTGGGCCAAAAGTTCCTGTTCACGCTGGGTGGTAACTGCCATAGTCGGTGCCTCCAAGAGGTTCTGCGGGATGGGATAGGTCAATGCGGCGCTGGCCGCCCAGCACCACGCTAGACCCGCGGTTGGAGGACTGTCCATGCCAGGCTGCACGGCGCCACCCGCCGGACGCTGTCCGGGTGCACAATTCCGGCGCGCCGTGGGGGCGGTGTGTCAGCGGGCAGCGATGACCGCGGCGTAGAGCTCCCGCTTGCTGATCCGCGATTCTTCAGCGACAGCGGCTACCGCGTCTTTCAGCCGGATGCCGCTGTCGACGAGGGCGGCGACCGCCGCCACCCGGTCCTCCGGTTTGGCTGGTTCTGCGGCTGGCGCGCCGCCGACGACGACGGCGATCTCGCCCCTCACCTCGGTGGTTTCAGCCCACTCCAGGAGTTCAGCGAGTGGTCCCCTGAGCACCTGCTCATACCGTTTGGTCAATTCCCGGGCCACGGCAGCCGGCCGGTCCGATCCGAACTCCTGGTGCAGCGAGCGCAGCATCACCTCTAGCCGGTGCGGGGCCTCGAAGAACACCATCGTGCGTCGCTCTGCTGCCAGTTCGCTGAGCCGGGAGTTCCGCTCACCCGTTTTGCGGGGCAGGAAGCCTTCGAAACAGAATCTATCGGTCGGAAGCCCTGACAGGGCCAGCGCGGTCAGGACCGCTGATGGTCCAGGTGCCATGGTGACGTCGACGCCACCGGCGATCGCCGCCTCGACCAGCCGGTAGCCCGGGTCGGAAACGGACGGCATCCCGGCATCGGTGACCATCAGGAGGGTTTTGCCGCCTTTCACCTGCTCCAGCAGCTCGGCGGTCCTTGTTGCCTCATTGTGTTCGTGGTAACTGACGATCCGACCCTGCACCCTGATCTCCAGCGCCCTCAGGAGCCGTTGCAACCGACGGGTGTCTTCGGCCGCCACCAGGTCAGCGGTTTGCAGCAGCGACACCAGCCGGGCCGATGCGTCAGCTGCGTTGCCGATCGGGGTTGCGGCGAGGACAATCCGCCCGCCGTCGGGACTCCCCTGGGCGGCGCCGTCGGCGGCTGTCTCGAACTCCAGGTCCGAGCCGTCGTCGTCGAGTTCCAGGTGGGACCCGTCGTCGTTGCTATCGTCGTCAAAGTCCGCGTCGTTCCCAGTGGTGTTCACCTTCCCAGCGTAGCCCCGCTGCACCCCGGCGCGGTCATGCACTGGCGGTACCATAAGCAGGGTGAGCCATACCGCCGTTTCCCCGCCGCCCGCCGCCGGGGCCCCGGCGGCGCATGGCTGGGTGTACACCCCGCGCACCGCGTTCGACGCCGTGGTGCTGCGCCGTCGTCTACTCGGGGAGCGCTTCCCCCTGGGTATCCTCGCCTGGCTGCTGCCGGTCGCCATGATGGTGATCGGCGGAGTGCTCCGATTTGTCAGGCTGGGCGAACCGGACACTCTCGTCTTCGACGAGACCTATTACGTGAAGGACGCGTATTCGTACCTGCTGTCCGGCTACGAGCGGGAGTGGCCGGAGGAACCGGATGCCGACTTCAACAGTGGCAACACGGGGGTCATCCTGGGCACTCCCGACTATGTGGTGCATCCACCGGTGGGTAAATGGATGATTGCCCTGGGGATGCTGGTCTTTGGCTCGGACAACGCTTTCGGCTGGCGATTCTCGGCCGCCCTGGTCGGGACCCTGTCGATCCTGCTGATTGCCCTGATCGCGCAGCGACTGTTTGGTTCCCCCATCCTTGGCGCAGCGGCCGGGCTGCTGACCGCCGTTGACGGTCACCATCTGGTCCACTCGCGCACCTCGTTGCTCGACGTGTTCCTGATGTTCTGGATCGTGGTGGCGTTCGGCGCGATGCTGCTGGATCGGGACCGGGCCAGGCGACAACTCGCGTTGAAGCTCTCAGCCCTTGCCGCGCTGGCCCCCGGCGGGGCCAGGCCGTCGGCAGCCGATCTGCTCTACGGACCGTGGCTCGGGTTCCGACCGTGGCGGATCGTCGCAGGGATCAGCCTCGGTTTGGCGTTGGGCACCAAGTGGTCGGCAATCCCCTATATTGCCCTGTTCGGCCTGATGACTGTGCTGTGGGACATGAACGCCCGGCGGGTTGTCGGGGTGCAGCGCTGGATCACCGGGGCTGTCCTGCGGGACGGGCTGCAGGTCTTCGTGACAGTGGTTCCCCTCGCTGCGGTGACTTACCTGGCGACGTGGACCGGCTGGTTCCTTTCCTCCGACGCGTATAACCGGCAGTGGGCCGTCGACCATCCCGCCCCGGCGTGGGAGTGGCTCCCGGCGTCGGTCAGATCACTGGCCGACTATCACCGGGCCGCCTACTCCTTCCACGAAGGCCTCGGCTCGGAACATCCCTACGAATCAACGCCCTGGTCGTGGTTGGTGATGGGCCGCCCGGTGTCCTTCTACTACAAGGGCGAGTTGGGAGCCGACCAGGGCTGCGCCGTTGACGCCTGCTCCCGGGCCGTCACCTCGGTCGGCAACCCGCTGATCTGGTGGTCGGCCGCGATCGCCCTCCTCGTGTTGGTGTTCTTCTGGGTGGGACGCCGGGACTGGCGTGCCGGGGCGATCCTGGGCGGGGTCGCCGCAGGATATCTGCCCTGGTTCCTGTACCCCGAACGCACCACCTTCTTCTTCTACGCGATCGCTTTCCAGCCCTTCCTGATCCTGGCCCTCGTCTACTGTCTGGGCCTGGTGCTGGGCCGCTCCTTCCATCCTGCGCGGCGGCGGCGTCTTGGCCTGATTCTGGTGGGTGTCTTCGTCGCCGCGGCAGTGCTGCTCTCCGCGTATTTCCTTCCGGTCTGGACGGCCGAGCTGATCCCCTACGACCAGTGGCGGCTCCGCATGTGGATGCCCAGCTGGATCTGACCCCGCGTCACGTGACGCACCATACCGAGAAGTGAGAACCTGTCTCTATGCGTGAATCAACCACCGAGCTGCTTGTGAATCTGCCATCGGACACCAACGTCACTGACCTCTTGCTGGAGCAGCACCAAAGATCGCCGGGCGGAGCGCTCTATGCGGTGAAGCGGGCGGGCGAATGGCAGGACATTACCGCTGCCGAGTTCCTCGAGCAGGTGCGGGCCCTGGCCAAGGGCTTGATCGCGCGGGGCGTGAAGCCGGGAGACGCCGTCGCCGTCATGTCCAAGACCCGGTATGAGTGGACCCTGACCGACCTGGCAATCTGGTTTGCCGGTGGCGTGACGGTACCCATCTACGAGACTTCCTCGGCCACCCAGGTCACCTGGATTCTTGAGGACTCGCAGGCGGGCCTCATCTTTGTCGAGGACGAAGCCAAGGCCGAAGTGGTTGAGCGTGCGTTGGGCGGCGCCGATACCGACAATCGGCTGTACCTCATGAACTACGACGACGGCGGCGACACGTTCGCTGCCCTCGTGTCCGAGGGGTCGGCGATTGAGGATCGTGACCTTGAGGCAGCGCGTGCCAGCAGATCACTCGACGACGTCGCGTCCCTGGTCTACACCTCGGGCACTACGGGACCTCCCAAGGGATGCGAAATCACCCACGGCAACTTCGCTCTCTTCGCCGTCAACACTCTTGAGTTTCTGCCGGAGCTGCTCCGGGAGAAGAACGCCCGGACTCTCATGTTCCTCCCGCTGGCGCACGTCCTGGCCCGCGCGGTCCAGGTGGTGTGCCTTGCTGGCGGGGTCAAGCTGGGGCACACATCCAACGCCGCAGACCTGCTGGCGGACCTGACCACGTACCGGCCCACCTTCCTCCTGGTGGTGCCACGCATCTTCGAGAAGATCTATGCGACGGCCGAGCAGAAAGCCAGGGACGCTGGCAAGGGCCGCCTTTTTGAACTCGGGTCGGCGACTGCTGTCGCCTACTCCCGGGCCCTCGACGCGGACGCCCGTGGAGGCAAGGGTCCCGGAGCCCTTCTCCGGGCCCGGCAGGCCGTCTTCAACAAGCTGCTCTACCCGAAACTGCGGGCCGTTTTCGGCGGCGAGGTGACCTACACGGTGTCCGGCGCGAGCCCCTTGAGCGAGCACCTCGCCCACTTCTTCCGCGGCGCGGGGATCCAGGTCCAGGAAGGCTACGGCCTGACCGAAAGCACTGCACCCTGCACCGCCAACACCGTTGCCTTGACGCGGGTCGGTAGCGTGGGGATCCCCATGCCGGGTACCAGCATCAGGGTGGACACGGACGGCGAGGTGCAGATCAAGGGTGTCGGCGTGTTCAAGGGGTATCACAACAACGATCAAGCCAATCGTGAGGCCTTCACCGCTGACGGGTACTTCCGCACGGGTGATCTCGGTTCACTGGATGAGGATGGCTTCCTGACCATCACCGGCCGTAAGAAAGACCTCCTCGTGACCGCGGCCGGGAAGAATGTCGCTCCGGCGCCTCTTGAGGAGAAACTCCGGGAGCACCGCCTCGTGGCCCATGCAGTGGTGGTTGGCGACGGGAAGCCGTTTATCGGCGCCTTCCTCACCCTTGATCCCGAAGCGGTGGCGTCCTGGGGAGCCGAGACCGGCCTGGTGGGGATGACCGTCGCTGAAGCGGCGGGCCACGCCGGGGTGCGGGCTGAGCTGCAGGCAGCCGTCGACGACGCGAACTCACACGTGTCCGCCGCGGAACAGATCCGTAAGTTCTCCGTGCTCAACCAGGACTTCGGCCCCGACTCCGGGTACCTCACCCCCACCCTGAAGCTCAGGCGCTCGGCAGTGGTCGCCGACCTGCACCAGGAACTCGAGGACCTCTACACCTCCCCGAGGAGTTAGATCGGGCGATCTGGAGAGGTGCCAACCCGCCAGAGCTCACGCCTCGGCGAGGGGGTTTGGGCGACGAACCCGTGGTCTAGAGGGCCAGCGAATCCAGCCGACGCTGCCGCGCTGCCTCATCGGCGAGCCGGGACTTTTCGCGACGGCCCTTGGTGGGCCAGGTCAGGACCAGGGTCAGGACGGTGACGACGACGACGAGCGCAGCAACGGTAATCGCGGCATCAGTCCAGAACTGCTCGGGGAAGAGCCGGATCAGGGTGTCGTCGGCGCGGAAGGTCCAGGTGCCGTCAGCGAAGAAGATGGCGTGCACCTGGGTGAAGAAGGTCTGCCAGGCGAGGATTGCCGTCACTGTCAGGCCAACCATCAGCACCAGTGTTGTGAGGGCTCCCGCGAACATTGCCCTCCGGACTCCACCGGGATAGGTGCGGGCGAGGTGCCAGCAGGCGGCAAGGGTAAAGACCAGCATCGCCAGCGCGACGGCGAAGCTGATCACCAGGACCAGCTTGACGTCGAGCATGTGCCCCACTTCGCTGTCCAGGAAGAGCTGGTCGCCGTCAGCGTTGACCAGGTCGCCCAGATAGCGGGGTGACGCCCAGTTGAGGATGTAGTCGACCGTGTAGGACCCGTAGGTCATCCGGTCGTCTGTGCTGAACCCGAAGCTGTCGGCCGGGAACCCTGGGCGGTGGTATTCGACCCAGAGGAAGAGAGGTGACGTGACTGCCCGGATTGCCGCAGCGAGCAACATGATGGGGAAGAAGACCGCGATGAGCACCTGGAAGACCCGCGCCGCGACAGGCTTCCCCGTGAACGCTTCATCCCGTTCCGCGGCCCGCCGGTTCACCTCGGCCTCGGACGGTCGCGCTGACAAAGCCGCGGTATCGGGGGCAGGATCGTTCGACGAAGAGGATCCCTGAGGCTCGTCTGCCACTCGACGGCCAGATCCCGGGCTGGAACTGGTAGCGGCCATGCCGCCAGCAGCAGCTGCGGCAGGGGCAGCAGCCCCTGGACCCGCGGTGGTCTGGTAGTTCTCCGACGGATTGGACTCATTGGTATCCGTGCCCGTCGTGTCCGCGCCGGTCGTGTCCGCGGCTGCCGCCGGAGTCGCGGCGGGGGTGGGAACCGTTGCTGTCGGGTCAGCCGTCGCAAAGTCAACCGGAGCAGCAGCATCAGCCAGCTCCTCCTCGGCTGGTTCGCTCCCGGCAATTCCGGCGGGGACCCTCCCGCTGGAAGGATCGTTGCGGCGGGTCGCATCGAAGCGGCTCAGGTCCGGCATCGTGCTGGCCTTGCGCATCGGCAATGAACTCCGCTGAGCGATCGTGGGCTCGGCAGCCGGTTCCGTCGCCGACCCTGCGGTGGGCCCGGCAGCCGGTTCCGTCGCCGACCCTGCGGTGGGCCCGGCAACGGGTTCCGTCGCCGACCCTGCGGTGGGTTCCGCTGCTGGTTCCGCTGCTGGTTCCGGCGCTGGACCGGCAGCCGTCTCGGTCGCCGACCTGGCGTCGGGTTCCGCTGCCGTGTCGGTAGCGGATTCAGCCGGCAGGCGGGCGGCGCCGGAGCTCGTCTCCTCGGCTGGTGCCGCTCCCGTGCGTTGCTCGGTCTGGTCGTTCTCAGCCACTGGGTTTTCTCCTAGAAAAATTGCTCAAGTCCTTAACCTCGAGCGTACCGCCGCACTCCGGGTAACCGACGGAGGCCGGTCCGACGTCGGGACGGCGAACCCGGGTGGTTCACCGGAGCGCTGGCTGGATCACGCGGTTCGCGTTGTTTCACCCCGGTCAACACTGGAGAGATCCCCCGTGTATCCGGCGTTGACCGCCCGGCGCCCCAGCAGCAGGGTATAGGCCCAGTAGGCGGCGAACACGAGGAACCCAATGCCGATCCGCAACCCGGCCGGCAGCGGGCTGGGCGTCACGAACCCTTCCACCAGCCCCGAGATGAACAGCACCAGCACCAGTCCCAGCGCCACGGTGATCAACGACCGCCCCTCCTCAGCTAGCGCGTTCGCGCGCGTCCGGGCACCAGGGGACACCCAGGCCCAAAAGAGTCTCAGCCCGGCTGCGGCAGCAATGAAGATGGCGGTCAGCTCCATGAAACCGTGCGGCAGGATGTAGATGAAGAAGGTGTCGAGTTCGCCATAGGCGGCCATCGTTCCGCCGGCCATGCCGATGCCCTGCGCGTTCTGGTACAGGATCCAGGGCGCCCAGATACCGGTGACGCCAAAGGCGACGGCCTGCAACGCAATCCAGGCGTTGTTTGTCCAGACCAGGCCCGCGAAAGACGCCGCAGGATTCTCGAAGTAGTAGTTGACGAAATCTTCCTGAACATACTGCTCAGCGAACTCGTCCCCGCCCATCGCAGCAATCACGCCGGGGGTCCCCGCCACCCACGCCCCGTACAGCCAGGCAACCCCCATGAACAGGACAGCGACGACGACCGTCAGCCAACGCACCCGGTAGAAAGCCGCCGGTAGCGAGATGACGAAGAATCCTGCCACGTCCTCCATGAAGTTGGAACGTGCGCCAGTAAACCGGGTCCGGGCCCTGGATAACCGCATCGACAGAGCACCGGACAGCGCACTTTCCGGTGCTATCGACCGGATCATCGATAAGTGGGTGGACGTGCGCTGATACAGGACCAGCAATTCGTCGGCCTCGGGGCCGGAGAGCTTTCGGCGCCGCACCAGCTCATCGAGCCGCTCCCAGTCCGGGCGGTTCACCTCAACGAATGCATCGACGTCCACCCGTTCAGCTTAGCCCGGCGGTGGCCGATAAGCTTCAGGGGCGGGCTCCCCCGGGTCTGTTCGATCAAGGAGATGTGCAATGAGTTCGGTTGTGACAGGTGAGGCGGTCGTCCTTGAGCTGCGGCCGGCATCGTTCGGTGCCCGCAGCATCAGCCTCCTCATCGACATCGTTGCCCAGGTGATCCTGGTTCTGGCGATCATCCTGACGGTCAGTGGCACCCTCGCTGGGTCGCTGGACCCGGCGCTCAGCCAGGCGCTGGTGCTGGTCCTGCTGATTCTGGTGGTGCTGGTGGTCCCGGTGACAGTGGAGACGCTCACCCGCGGCAGGTCCCTGGGGCGCCTGGTGATGGGCCTGCGGATTGTGCGCGACGACGGCGGTGCGATCCGCTTCCGGCATGCCTTTATCCGCGGGATGCTGGGGGTCCTCGAAATCTACCTGCTCGTAGGGTCGCTGGCCTTCCTGGTGGCGGTGTTCAACGAAAAGTCCAAACGGTTGGGGGACCTGCTGGCGGGAACCTATTCCATGCATGAGCGGGTGGTGGAGAAGCCCCGCACTCTGGCTGTTACTCCCCCGCACCTTGCACCCTGGCTGGAGACCGCCGACCTGCTGCAACTCCCGGATCCCCTGGCCCGCCGGGTGGCTGCCTTCATTGGCCAGGCGCCCCGCCTGACCCCGGTGGCCCGCGGGACGCTGGCTACGGAGCTGGCAACCGAGGTGTCGGCCTTCGTGGCTCCAGCTCCACCACCTGGGACCCACCCGGAAGACTTCCTGAATGCTGTCCTGGCCCGGCGGCGTGAGCGGGATCTGGGACGGCTTACCCGTCAGCGGGAGCGCACCGCCAAGAGCGCCGAACGGCTCCACCGGCTCCCGTTCAATCAGTGACGTCCCGGCACCCCTGGCGGGACCAGGGCCCGGCTACTGGTTGCTGTACTCGTTCCAGGGAGTGTTCCAGTCGCCGAAGCCATCCCAGATGAACATGGGACCGTACCCGGTGTTCTTGATCTCGACGACGTCGCCCGGGCCGAAGGTGTCATAGAAGTACTTGGCGCCCTCCGGGGACATCCCGATACAGCCGTGGGACACGTTGAAGTTACCCAACGCCACCTGGGCGGCGGGCAACGCCTCGTGGACAAAAGCGCCGCCGTTGGAGATGCGGCTCGCGTTCTTCACCACGGTGGGCTCATAGTAGGCATCGTCGCCTGGCTGGAGACCAATCGACTCGGCGGTGAACTTGGTGGATTCGTACTGCTCCATCACCACGTGATAGCCGATCGTTGATGGCCACTCCTCGGTCCCCAGGGTGATCGGGAAGCTTCGGGTGAGGGCCCCGTCAATGTAGACGTCCATCATCTTGGTGTCGTTGTCGACGACGGCCAACCGGGTGTTGTGGGTATTGATCACCATTTCGTCGTCGAAGTTGCCGATCATCTGGTTGCCATAGTCCACCCCGAACAACTGCATATCGACGGTGATGGTGCTGTTCGGTGCCCAGAACTCCTCGGCACGGTAGCGCACCTTCGTGTCGCTGAGCCAGTGGAACGCTCCGACCTGGCCGCTGGAGCTGGTAATCGTGATCGCCGACTCCACCTCGTCGCGGTTGATCACCGGTTCACTGAAATTGATCTCGATGGGCTGACCGGTCCCCACCGTTGACCCCTCCAACGGATACATGGCCGCGTCGGCCTCATTGGCTGGCATCACCGTGGAGAAACTCTGCGATTCAGTGGCGGTGTTACCGTCGGCGTCGGCCAGGACGAATTCAAAGGTGTATTCGGTGGCGAACTCCAGCCGTTCGGTGGCTGTCCACACGGAGTCACCCTCGCTGAGTGTTCCCTCGACGGGTTCGCCACCGTCGGCAGCGCGCAGGGTGACGCTCTCGATCACCGCATCGTCGGCACGAACCTCGGGGACCGTCACGGGGTTCACCATTTCGGCGTCGTCAGCCGGACTTGCCCCGAAGTCAAAGGAGGGAGCGACGGTGGGAGAGGGTGTTGCGGACGGGGTCGAGGACTCCGTCGCCGCAGCGGAGGGCGATGATGTTGCTGCGGGCACGTCCCCGGGCCCGGCCCAGTTCGGTGCGATGGCGACCGCCGCCCCGGCCGCTATCAGGACAGCGGCAACCGCTACCCCACCAACAACCCAGCCTTTTAGGCTTTTACTCATGCCCTGCTGACTTTCCATCTGCCGTGCCCACATCCTGCCGAGAAAAAAATAGCCGCCCCACAACCGATATTACGTTGTGGGGCGGCCAGTGAGGTTCACTTCGACGTGGCGGCCACGTCGATCGGGGTGTCTAGTACCGGTAGTGATCGGACTTGTAGGGACCCGACGCCTCGATGTCCAGGTACTCTGCCTGGCTCTTGGTGAGCTCGGTGAGTTCGACGCCGATCGCGTCGAGGTGCAGCCGGGCCACCTTCTCGTCGAGAATTTTCGGCAGGACGTACACCTCGTTGGCGTACTCACGGTTTCCATCAAGATCGTTCTGCATCCACTTGGTGAACAGCTCGATCTGGGCGATGGTTTGGTTGGCGAACGAGTTGCTCATCACGAAGGACGGGTGTCCTGTGGCGTTGCCCAGGTTCAGCAGCCGGCCCTCGGACAGCATGATGATCGAGTGCTCGGCGGCACCGGTTGACTCGTCGGCGGCAAAGACCCATTCGTGAACCTGAGGCTTGATTTCCACCTTGCTGATTCCCGGCGTCTTCGCCAGGCCGGCAATGTCGATTTCGTTGTCGAAGTGGCCGATGTTGCCGACGATGGCCTGGTGCTTCATCCCGGCCATGTGGTGCGCCATGATGACGTCCTTGTTGCCGGTGGTGGTGATGAAGATGTCGCCCTGCGCAAGGACCGTTTCGAGACGGGCAACCTGGTACCCGTCCATGGCAGCCTGCAGTGCACAGATCGGATCGATCTCGGTGACGATAACGCGCCCACCCTGGCCACGCAGCGCCTCGGCAGCACCCTTGCCGACGTCGCCGTAGCCGCACACGACCACCACTTTGCCCCCGATGAGGACGTCGGTTGCCCGGTTGAGGCCGTCAGGCAGGGAGTGCCGGATACCGTATTTGTTGTCGAACTTGGACTTGGTCACTGAGTCGTTGACGTTGATGGCCGGGAACAACAGCTTGCCCTGCTGCGCCAGCTGGTAGAGCCGCATGACACCGGTGGTCGTCTCTTCGGTGACACCCTTGATGTCCTTGGCGATCCGGGTCCACTTCTGGGGATCCTCGGCGAGGGTGCCGCGCAGGACATCGAGGACCACTGAGAACTCATGCGAGTAATCGATGTCGTCTTCGGTGGGTCCGGCAGGCACGGCGCCGGCCGCTTCGAATTCCACTCCCTTATGTACCAGGAGGGTGGCGTCACCGCCGTCGTCAAGGATCATGTTCGGTCCCTGCTCGCCCGGCCAGCTCAGGATCTGGGTGGTGGTCCACCAGTATTCCTCGAGGGTCTCGTTCTTCCACGCGAAAACGGGAACGCCGGCGGGCTGTTCCGCAGTGCCTGATCCGACCACCATGGCGGCTGCGGCTTCATCCTGGGTGGAAAAGATGTTGCAGGACGCCCAGCGCACCTCGGCTCCGAGAGCGGTGAGGGTTTCGATCAGCACCGCGGTCTGGACCGTCATGTGCAGGGATCCGGCGATGCGTGCGCCCTTGAGGGGCTGGCTGGCGCCAAATTCCTGGCGCAGCTTCATCAGGCCGGGCATTTCGTGTTCTGCCAGCCGGATCTGGTGGCGTCCCGCTTCGGCGAGGGAAAGGTCGGCAACTTTGAAGTCAAAGGTCATGGTGTGGCGCATTCCTGTTCGTTGGTGCTGCACTGGTGACTAGTTAGCGGCTGGCCCATCGTGCTCGTCGGATCCGGCCTCGGTGGCTGCTACAAGTAGTTCGGGGCGGAGAAGCACGGGGATGCCTTCATCGATGCTGTATCGCACCGGACTTCCTGTGCTGTCGGTCACTGAGGAGACCAGAAATTCTCCTTCGTGAACCAGCGTTGAGCCGGTGACGGGGCAGCGGAGCACAGCGAGCAGATCGGGCGATAAAGGGCTCATGATCCAAGCTTATCGCGGGCGCGGGTGCTGACAGAACTGCAGTTTGCTCCGCGGCAGGGTGGGGTGCCTATTGTTCGCGGAGGATCCGCAGGTGCCCTCTGCGAACACCACCGGTGTTCGCGGGTGGCTCGAGTGACCCTTTGCTGCCCCGCACTGCCGGCCCGGTGTCCTGGCTCCGGTCGGTGGCTGCTTCACGGACCGCATTGACCAAGGCGACAAGGTCGTCGGGATGCGGCTCCGCCGGCGTCGACGGCAGAGCCAGCCGCACCACTTCCCACCCTCGCGGCACGGTCAGCCGCTCAGCGTGGGTGGTACACAGATCGTAACAATGGGGTTCCGCGTAGGTGGCCAGTGGGCCGAGCACTGCAGTGGAATCGGAGTACACGAAGGTGAGTGTCGCGACGGCGGCACGCTGACAGGCTGAGCGTGAACAAGTTCGAAGGGATCCCACGACTGATCACCCTACCGGCTTGGGTGGGGAAGGGCGGGGAACAGGAGCCGGGCCCGCGCGCCGTCGGGCCGTCAAGGCCTTGCAATGGGTGCCAATGGGTTTAGAGTCAATACATGCGGGACAGTTCAACATTTTCGGTGCAGCTGACCGACCCAGATGCTGGTGTGAGGAACGCCCCTCCCGGCCCGCGCTTCGGCCGCCGCCGACGGAACAGGCACGGTCGCGGCCTCCGCGGCCCAGTCATCCCCTCGCACCTTCCCGGCTCGCGCAGCAGGGCAGAACGGTTCGACGATTGGGTGATGGAATCGGCTCAGCGGCTGGAACGTCTGTGGGGTGAGCGCATCCTCGACCTTCAGATGGTGGTGCAGGACATCCCCGCCAACCTTGAGACCATGACTGCCGAATCGCTGCGCGGGGTACTCGGCACATCGATCCCGGCGGCGCCGAACCGGCCACCCACGATCATCATTTACCGGCATCCGGTAGAGCTGGCCGCTGGCGGTTTCATTCCCCCCAACGAGCTGGTCCACGATGTGGTGGTGGAACAGACCGCCGAGCTGCTGGGGATGGCCCCGGAGGCCGTGGATCCCGCCTACGGGCGGTCCCGGGCCTGATGGGTCCGGGGGACCCGGGGATCAGTACCCCAGATTGACCGCCACGCTCGATTGTCCGGCGCTGCCGGGAGGAAGCGAGGCCACCGAAATACCAGGGTTACCGTCCACCTGATGCACCTGAGCCCCGTACACAGGGTCCCCCGACGCGCCGATCAGGACCGCCACCACATCATCGCCGAGGTCCGCGGCGGCCAGGGTGACCGTGGTCCCACCCGCCACGCTCACCGACTGCTCGGCCAGCAGCGTGCCGTCCTCCGCCACCGGGGTCAGCTGAACCTCGGACCGGCCCGACGGCGCACCGAAGGTGAGAGCGCCCCGCGACCCGCCGGGGAACACCGCCACCTGGGTATTGCCCAGACGGGCACCGGAGGGAGCGAAGCCGAAATCGACGGGTTCCCCCGCCTCGGTGCCCCGGTTGACCCGCCCCGACGCCGAAATCAGGACGTCCGAGACAACCTCCACCGTGTAGTCACCGGCTGGAAGGGTTTCAAGGGACACACCAGTCACTGTGCCGGCGGTGGCGGTGAGCACTCCCCCGTTGGGAAGCTCCACTTCGCCACCGGACCCGTAGACCCTGACATTCAGCACCGCGTCGGTGCTGCCCGGCACCACAACCTGGACACCCGGAACGGCTGCCTCGTAGCCGTCCTGGTCGCTGATTTCGTCGGCAATGTCCTTGTCCTGGACCCGCACTCCGGGAATGACCTGGGTACTCGCCGCAGGTGCGCCCGATTGGAGGAGTTCCACCCCCCCGGGTGTGAGTTCGCGGAGGAGGCTCTGCTGGATACTCCCCGTCACCTGCCCGCCGTCGCTCAGCACCCGCACCGCGAGTTGGTCCTGATCGGTGGCCAGTCCCGCCAGCACAATTGACTCCGTGGCACCTGGAGCGATCAACAATCCCCTGGTTCCACCGGATTCGACTGGCCCGTTGGACCCGTACAGCTCAAGATCAACGGTGGCCGGGGTTTCCGACGGGTTGGAGAGGTTCAGGACCGCTGTGGCTCCCACCGTGGTGGACGCACCAAGAATCCAGAAGTCGCTGCTCGGCGCCGCACAGTGGGCAACAGCGAGGCCGCCCAGATCGCCGTCGGTGGCGCCGTAGCTGAGGACCGCACCGGAGGTGGCAGGAAGACTGCCCACCGGCTGGGCTGCAAAAACACTGGCCCCGTCGACGGACTGGCCGTCGAGCACACCGGCGGTCCGCGTGGTCAGGCCGTCCTCGTTGGTCACCGATTCGGACGCCGGCGCGCCTCCTGCTTCGTTCGTCGCGATAGTGGCTAGTGGCTCTCCACCGCCGAGCGGGTTCAGGTCGCTGCCGGGCAACGTCCCACCCAGACTACTCAGCACCATGGCACTGACCGTGCTGCTGGCGGTCTCCGATTCCGGACTGAATTCCGGGTCGGCGAGGGCAGCGTCGCTTTCCAGCAGCCGCGGGCCTGCCGGGCACACGGCGGTGTAGTCCCCCGCTGGCACCTCGGCCACTGGAATGGGGAACTGAGCTGCCGCGCCCGTGGGCTCCAGGACGACTGCGCCGGTCACGACGGCGCCGCTGGCTCCGATCAGGAGAACCCCGGCCCCGATCCCAGCAACCCGGCGGAGCACTGAGCCCCGGGGTTGTTTGCTGCGGGGCCGCGTGGCGGGTGATCCCTCAGTCTGCGGTTCGGTCATGGCCTGCCCCTTCCGCTGAGGATCGATGTGTCGGATGGTGTGGAGTCGGGTGAAGGGCTGTCCGGGATATCCGGACTGTGTGGTCCGTCCGCGTGGCCTGGGCTGTCTGGCCCGTCAACGGGTGGTGGAACCAGCACTGTTGGCTGTCCCCGGCGACCGGGATAGGCCCGCACGAACCGCGCCCGCGACGGCATGGGAATGGCCAGCAGGACGGTGAGTCCAATGACGATGGCAGACGCTATGCCCGCCCAGGGCTCCCAGCGCGCCACATAGCGGACCTCGAGGCTGCCGCCGTCGGCGGGCACCATGAACGCCTGGGACCAACCGGCGGAAGTGGGCTCCAGCCTCCGCCCGTCGAGAGTAGCTTCCCAACCGGCGTCGACTCGTTCGGCGAGGACAAGGGTGCGTTCGGCGGTTCCGGCCGGAAGGTCTGCTGCGACGTTGACCGGCTCAGACTCAAGGATCGTGGAGGTGGTTCCGTCAGCCTCCACAATCCTGGCGCGGGCCCCCGCGGTAGTGCCCTCGGAGGCGGCATCGGCAGCTGCGTCCTCGGCCGTGGTGGTGGGGACCACCCGCCACAGCCAGCCTGACGTGGTGTTGCCTACTGCAACGAGCCCTGGCACTGCGTCGATTTGGGCCGCGAGGACCTCGGCGGCGGAATCTGATTGCTGCAGCACGACGAAGCCGACGCCCAGCTGACCCAGCTCGTCCCGCGGGTCGTACCCGGTGCCCGCAACAATCACCGCGACGGTGCTGCGGATGGCTGCGGTAGCTTCGTCGTCGTCGCGCACCTGAGCCGATCCCAGCGGACCGTAGAGTCCTCGGGCCGAGTAGATCTGCGACAGCTGATCCAGGGTGGTTCCTCCGCTGCGCATCAGGGCGGCGCTGACGTTGTTGTTGCCATCAACATTCATGACCAATGATTTGGTGCGCTCCGGGCTGTTTCCGCGGTCGGCGGCAGTGGCGGGGAGAGTCCGCTCTGCGCTCGGCGCGAGCAGGAGATCGGTGCCAAACCTGGTGGCGGGTACCTGGGTCGCGGCTGGGTCGGCTGCCGCATCGCCAGGAGAAGGCACTGCCCAGAGGCCAAGGCTGACTACCGGACCCATTCCGAGGATGACGACGGCGGCCACCAGCGCGGGCCCGGTGCGCCGTCGTGGAGCTGAGCTGTCGGCCAGCGCGCGGCGGGCAGTACGCGCATGATTGGCGGCAAGGGCCTTGTCGCCGCCGATAACGGCTGCGCCGGCCATCGCCAGCGTCAGGACCGACACCAGAGGACCGGTGAAGGGGGTGATCAGCGCTGAGGAGCCTACCGCGACTGCAACGAAGGACAACGCTGTGGTGAGCAGTAGTGCTGCGATCCCGAGGAGCCACAGCCCCCGGGACATGGCAGTGCCGCGGCCCGGGATGAACAGTGCTGCGGCGGCCAGCAGAATGGCTGGACCACCCACCAGCGCAGCGGCCACCAGTGCCCACGGGCCATCGGGGAGGAACGGGAAGGCAGCGAGTGGCGCCAGCGGATCGAAAGCTACCGGGTAGCCCAGGGCCTGCTGCCACAGCTCGGCGCCCGCGAAGGGTACCGGGACGCCGGGGTCAGCCAACACGGCGCGGAGCTGGTCGACGGTCGAGCCGATAAAGGGAACGAACAGGGCCAGCGGCGGGAGCAGTGACCACCACAGGGTTTTGGCCCGACGACGCAGGAGCAGCATCGCACCAAGCACTGCGACGACGAGCAGGGGAAGGAGGGACGGGGCGCCAGCAGTGATCACTGCGAGGAGCAGACCAGCGGTCGCCGCTGCAGTCCAACTGGGGACACCGTTGATGCCTGGTTTGAGCATCATCTCAACGGGTTGGCGGCGCTGGTAGGCGTCGTCGTCGTGCTGGGTGGTAGACATCGAGCCGTCGGCCGGGAACGCGTTGGCGCCGGCCTGACGCTGGGCGGTCAGCTGGGGCGCCCGCGCTGCACCGACGGCACGCAGGAGGGCCAGCCCTGCCAGCGGCAGGAGCACATGGGCGAGGAGGGCACCGAGCCGACCGCTGCCCAGAGCTACCTGGAGGGCTGGCACTGCGGCCCAGAAAAGGGCCGCCCAGAATCGAAGCCCGCGACTCCGGGTCAACGCCCCGGAAGCGAACCACGCGGACAGCCCAGCCAGGGGAAGCGCGAGTATCGTCAGGGTGACCAGCATTGCGTTGCCGTTACCCAACCCGAGCCCGGCAAGCAGCCACAGCACGTACCCAAACGGATCACCGTGGCCGGGCATCCCGGACCCGAGGGTGATCCACCAGGTTGACGCATTGGTCCAGATGTCCACCATGCTGGCGGACACCGGCAGCAGCGACCCACCGGCCAGGGCTGGTGCGCCAATGAACCGGAAGAGACCGGCCAGCGAGACCGCGGTGAGGAGAAGACCGGCCACCACCGCGCCGAGTCCCACCCAGGTGCGCGAGGGGGCGGCGAGGGAACTGAAATCCTCGGCGGCATCGCCGGAGGGAATGTAGGCGCTCTGCTCATCGGCGATCGCTGCGTCGCTGAGGTGGCCCTCAGCGGAGAACGCGTCGAGCACTGACCGCCGGTGGGACCAGACCTCGCGGCGGGACGTCCGCAGCGCGCGGACCACGCTTCGTGGGCGTTTCCTGGTAGCCGCCGCCCGGCGCCGGGACCGGAACAGGTCCACTGGACGGAGCACAGCGGCGACACTGGCAAAAAGCTGGCTGAACCCATAACCGGGGTCCTTCGCGAGCAACCCCATCAGGAGACGCCCCAGGCCACCAATCACTGCGCCCACAGCGAGGAAGGGGATCTGCCACAGCGTCGCGAGCTTCAGCCGGAGGTACACCTCAGCCTTCCGTGCTGCCCGTTGTGCCGCGGTGGGGTGCGTGCGGGGATCCGCATGGCGCACCACAGCACTCGGCACCACTACGACACGGTGCCCGGCAAGCCGGTTGCGCCAGCAGAAATCCACGTCGTCGCCGGTGCCGGGAAGCGCGGGATCGAACCCCTCAAGGGCGTCCCAGACGTCGCGGCGGATCAGCATGCCCGCCGAGTTCACGGCAAAAACGTCGCTGCGGGAATCGTATTGGCCCTGGTCGAGTTCGTCAACGTCGATCAGGGTCAGCCGTTCGGCCCACCGACTGATGGACAGACCGACGTCGACCACCTTCCGGCGGTTGTCCCATTCGACCTGTTTCGATCCGGCGACGGTGACTGAGGGTGCGCGTTCGACGGCGAGGAGCAGCTCATCGAGGGCGTTGGGTTCGGGCGCCGAGTCGTCGTGGAGCAGCCAGATCCACTCGTGGGCGTTTTCGTCCCCGGCGGGCGTAGTGCGTGAGGGGATCTCGGCGAGACCCACGCGTACCGCGGCGCCAAACCCTGCTCGGGCAGCCGAACCAACCACTGGACTGCCGACTGGCAGCTCCAACTGCAGGATCGACGCCGAGTCATCAGTGGATCCGGCGTCGACGCCGATCACAAAGTTGGGCTGGTGTTGCTGCGCCCGGAGCGCGGCAAGAGTTGCTGAAAGAAAAGCAGAGCCGTTGTGGGCTACCACAACGGCTGTGACGCGGGGGTGCTGCAGAATTAGACCGCTCGCTTTCGTAGCCGGCGCCGCTCGCGCTCGGACAACCCGCCCCAGATGCCGAACCGCTCGTCGTTGGCGAGGGCATATTCGAGGCACTGTGAACGCACGTTGCAGGCGCCGCAGACTTTCTTGGCGTCGCGGGTCGAGCCGCCCTTCTCGGGGAAGAACGCTTCGGGGTCCGTCTGCGCGCAGAGGGAATCGGCCTGCCAGCCGAGCTCACCCTCGTCGTCGAAGTCCTGGCCGATACCGGGCAAGCCAATCCACACGGCCTGATCGCTGCGGCCCGGCGCTTGCCTCGACGGCGATGACAGGCGCTCGGGTGTCAGGAGCGCTGAGGGAGTCGACTCGACGTCCCCGGCGGGAAGCTCAGCCAGCGCCTCATGGGCGGTCAGGAAGGCGGTGGCCTGGTCCTCAAGGGAGCTCTCAGTGCTCTGCCGGTATCGCTCGGCGGCGTCCGGGTCTGCCGGATCGACAAACCAGTCGCTCGGAACGCCACGAGATCCGTAGCGTGCAGATGCCTGTGCCTCGATGGTTGTGCGGTCGTGGACCTTTTCTACCTGTCCCATGTCAGCCCTCCCGGTGTTGCCGCTCCAGCAGCTACTGTGGTGGATTCAGGCACGACTGCTGAGCAAAAGATTTCTGCGAGAGGCAATGCGGCCCAAGTATCCGGTGTGCTGGAACTTTCCGATACCTAATTACACGTGTGTAATACGTGTTCAGTCAAGCGCCGGGAGGAATCTTATAGAGTTTATTCCTGGGAACCCGTTCACGCCACGCTGAGAGTTTCTCACCATGTCGGCGGCGTGTCCCCTGTGACACTGGCAAATCCACTCCACCGGGATTTTCCGCCACAATCGGCAGCAAAATGAGAAAGTCACCAGGAAGGCACCAACCGGTCATGGATTCATCACCCTCAGTCCCCCAGCTCATGAACCAGCTCCGCACCGTCAGCCCATCGGAGCCACGCCTGATCTGGTACGGGCCGGATCAGGAACGGATTGAGCTGTCCGGCCGCGTGCTCGACAACTGGGTTGCCAAGACCTGCAACCTGTTGGTTGAGGAATTGGACGCCGTCCCCGGCACCCGGGTTGCACTGGAACTGCCGGGGCACTGGAAGACCCTGGTGTGGGCTTTGGCCTGCTGGCAGGTGGGGGCTGTGCCAGTCGATGGTGCGACGGAACCCGACCGGCCAGTGGACATCGTGGTCAGCTCAGCAGCCACCGCAGCTGTAGACGGCCCTACCCAACTCCTGGTCCTCGTGGCGTTGGGCGCTCTCGACCTCAAATGGTCGGGAACCCTCCCCGCCGGCGCAGTTGACTACGCGGCGGAGGTGCGCAGCTATGGGGATGAGTTCTTCGACCTGCCGCCAGCGGATGACGCCCAGACAGCAGTGGAGCAGGAAAGCGGCAACCTCAGCATGCCGGTACTCTTCGACCGCGCCGCCGCCTGCGGGTGGACACCCGGTGGGGTGCTGCTGGTTCCCGCCGATTTGACTCTCGAAACCACCCTTGCTGCGGCGGTCCATGCCTGGAGCACCGGCGGGACCCTGATTGTCGCCCACCCGGGTGTTGCCGTGTCCGAACAGCTGGTAACCAGCGAACGGGTTACTGATCGCGTGGGAGCGTAGGCTCGGTCGGCGCGGAGCCAAGGGAGTCGACCAGCCCGGGTCCTGCGGGGGCTCCGGTCGACGCAGTGACGGGGGTATCGCCGGTTCCGGGGTCCGGGTGGCCGAAGAGTTCCCTGTCCTGGCTGAACGCCGGGTCCTCGTCCAGTTCGGCGTTGAACACCCAAAACCGGTAGGCGACGAAACGCAGGACAGTGGCGAGCACCGTGCCGACGATGCCGGCGAAAAACAGGGTGGGACGGTCCGTGATGTCCATCGGATACTTGGCTATCCAGACGCAGCCTGCAGCGATCCCCATGCCGATGAGGTTGATGAAAACGAACATGCCGAGTTCGCGGAGCGGGTTCGGCTGCCGACGGTGCCTGAAGGTCCAGTAGCGGTTGGCAATCCAGGCGAAGACCGTCGCCACCGACGCTGACACGAATCTCGCCTTCACCTCACTGTCGGACATGGGACCGTGAATCAGATACCAAAACAACCCGTTATCGATCACAAAGGCGACACCGCCGACGGCGCCGAACTTGGCAACCTCACGCCAAAACAGGGAGGCCAGGCCCCTGATGCGCTCTGTCACTGTAGAAAACATGACCCTCCGCGGTCCGGTTGCATGTCTGGTTCACCCTGGTCACGGACGTGCAACCGAGGAATGAAGTACCACCATGCAGCATGCATAACGGCCAGTGAGTCATTTTAGCCGCCCAGCATGGGAGTTTCCTAGAAACCCGCCCGCCGCAGGCGCTGCATGCCAGTGCACCGCCGGGCAGTAGGTACCCTGAGTACGTGACTTTTCCTGTAATCGGTGTGGTTGGCGGCGGCCAGCTGGCCCGCATGATGGCCCCTCCCGCTGTCCAGCTCGGCTTCACCCTCCGCGTCCTCGCCGAAGGTCCCGACGTGTCGGCGGTGGCCGCCGTCGCGTCCTCAACGGTGGGTGACTACCGCAATCTCGACGACCTGCGGGAGTTTGCCCGCGGCGTCGACGTCCTGACCTTCGACCACGAACATGTTCCCGGCGACCTACTGAGGGCGCTACAAGCCGATGGCGTGAATGTGCAGCCACCCCCGGAGGCGTTGGCCCACGCGCAGGACAAGATTGTGATGCGCCATGCCATCGATCGGCTGGGCCTGCCGAACCCGGAGTGGGCTGAGGTCTCGACGATTGAGGAACTACACGCCTTCGGGGACAGGATTGGCTGGCCGATCGTGTTGAAGACCCCACGCG
The DNA here is from genome assembly GCF_015751665.1 of Arthrobacter sp. CAN_A1. NCBI lineage: Bacteria > Bacillati > Actinomycetota > Actinomycetes > Micrococcales > Micrococcaceae > Arthrobacter > Arthrobacter sp. CAN_A1. Next base: position 60,826 of record NZ_JADOUR010000005.1, read on the forward strand.
GCGGATACGACGGCAAAGGGGTGATAGTGCTCGACACTCCAGCCGACACGGCACGCGCCGCCTCGTGGTTCCAGGGCAGCCCGCTGCTCGCCGAAGCCAAAGTGGATTTCAGCCGCGAACTGTCAGCCCTGGTGGCCCGCACCCCGTCGGGGGCGTCCCGCGCCTGGCCCGTGGTGCACTCCATCCAGGTGGACGGGGTGTGTGACGAGGTGATTGCCCCTGCCGCAGACCTCACCCCAGAGCTTGCGACGACGATTGGTGACGCCGCGCTCAGGATCGCCGACCAGCTGGGGGTCACCGGCGTGATGGCCGTTGAACTATTCCAGACCCCCGGCACGGAGCCCGGCTTCATGGTCAATGAACTGGCGATGCGCCCCCACAATTCAGGGCACTGGACCATGGACGGTTCGGTGACCGGGCAGTTCGAGCAGCACCTGCGGGCCATCCTCGACCTGCCACTCGGCAGCACTGCGACGCTGGGCACGGTAACGGTGATGAAGAACTATCTGGGCGGCACCAACGTTGACCTCTATAGCGCCTACCCGACGGCGCTGGCCGCTGAGCCCGAGGCGAAGATCCACGCCTACGGCAAGGAGGTGCGGCCGGGCCGCAAGATTGGGCATGTCACCGCCGTGGCCCTGGCCGGCGAAAACCTTGACACCGTCCGTGACCGGGCGGAACGAACAGCTGCCATCCTCCGTGATGGGCACAACGGCACAGAGCTCCGGAAGGACAACGCGTGAACAACCCGCTGGTGGGACTAGTGATGGGGTCCGATTCGGACTGGCCCGTCATGGAGGCAGCGGCTCAGGCGCTGACGGAATTCGGGGTGCCCTTCGAGGCCGACGTCGTCTCGGCGCACCGGATGCCTACCGAGATGATCGCGTATGGCCAGCAGGCCCAGGAGCGTGGGTTGCGGGTCATCATTGCGGGTGCCGGTGGAGCAGCACACCTCCCCGGGATGCTGGCCTCGGTCACTCCCCTGCCCGTGATCGGCGTGCCGGTACCCCTGAAATACCTTGATGGGATGGATTCCCTGCTGTCCATCGTTCAGATGCCCGCCGGTGTTCCGGTCGCGACAGTGTCCATTGGCGGCGCCCGCAACGCGGGGCTCCTCGCCGTGCGGATCCTCGCTGCCGGTGAAGGCGCCCTCGCCGAACGCCTCCGCGCTGACCTTATTGACTTCGCCGCGGGGCTGCGGGAAACCGCAATGCAGAAGGGCGAGGCGCTTCGTACCCGGGCGGCCGCCCCCAGGGGGAGCAGCGTATGAGTCAGGACCCCCGCCCGGAAGGGCAGTGGTTGTTGACTGACCCGGTTCGCTACCCTCAGTCGGCTACCCCAAGAATCCGCACGAAACGCGCCTTCGTGCTCCTGCTACTGACCCTGGTGCTGCCCGGCTCCGCGCAGATTGTCGCCGGCGACCGCCATCTGGGCCGGCGGGCCCTGCTCGTGACGTTCACCGCCTGGCTGGCGATCGCTGTGGCCGCCGCCGTCGCCGTCACCAACCGCAGCCTCCTGGTAAGCCTGGTGACCCACCAGTGGTGGTCCCTGGTGCTCATCATCGTGCTGCTGGTGCTAGCTGTATCCTGGGCCGTCCTGTTTCTCAATACCCTGCGCATCATCAGGTCTCCCCTGCTGGAGCGGTCAATGCGCCCGGTGGTCGCCGGGTCGCTGGTGGCCCTGATGGTGGTCACCAGCGGCTCCCTTGCCTACGGCGCGTATCTGCTCAATGTCAGCCGTGGCACCTTCGGTTCGATCTTCCAGGCCGGGCCCGCGTTCGAACCCGTGGACGGACGGTACAACTTCCTGCTCATGGGTGGTGACGCCGGGGAGGACCGGACCGGACGCCGGCCCGACAGCATCTCGGTGATCAGCGTCGACGCGGAAACCGGCGAGGCCGTGACGTTCAGCATTCCGAGGAACTTCCAGAATGCGCAGTTCACTGAAGATTCGCCTCTGTGGCAGGTGTGGCCTGACGGGTACAACTGCGGCGACGAGTGCATCGTGAACAGTCTCTACCCGGTGGTCGCGCAGGACTACGCCGACCTGTACCCCGATTCCGATGATCCAGGGGCAGAAGCCATGATGGACGCCGCGGGCGGCATTCTGGGTATCGAAGTCCAGGCCTACATCCTCGTGGATATGGAAGGCTTCTCCCAGGTGATTGACGCCATGGGCGGGATCACTATTGACGCTGGCGGGTGGGTTCCCATCACTGCCGCGGAGATCCCCGGCACCAACCCCATCCGGCACTACCCGCCGTCAGGATGGATCGCCCCCGGAGTCCAGACGCTCGACGGCTACCAGGCACTCTGGTACGCACGGTCCCGCGAATTCGTCACCGACTATCACCGGATTTCCCGGCAGCAGTGCGTGCAGCAGGCGATGATCGCCCAGCTGGACCCTGCCACCGTGCTGACCCGGTTCCAGGACCTGGCCAGCGCCGGCGCCGACATCGTCGAAACTGACATTCCGTTGGACCAGCTGGGTAGTTTCGTTGATCTGGCACTGAAGGCCAAGGATCACGAGACGCGTCGCCTGACCATCGGTCCGCCCGACTTCGGCACCCCGGCGGACAACTTCGTCACCTACCCGGTGTTCGAGGAAATCCACGCCAAGGTGCAGCAGACCCTCACCGAAACCACTGGCGCTGAACCGGCCGCCAACGCGCCGGGATCCACGGCGCTGGAAGAGCCGGCCATGGTGCGCGCCGTGCAGTCGACGCTACTGCCCGCAACGGTCCCGGGGCAGGTCACCGAGCCTGAGATCACCGAGGAATACCTTCAGCAGTTGGCTATCAACGGAGATATTGCGAACCTCAGCACCCTGTTGGACAACAACGGGGAATGCAGTCCCGCCTAAGGAAACGAGTCCCATGTATCTGCTGGAGAACACCCTGCGGCCCTACGCCTGGGGATCCGAAACCGCCATCGCCGAGCTCCTAGGCCGGGTTCCCTCCGGCGGTCCCGAAGCAGAACTGTGGGTGGGCGCCCACCCGGATTCGCCCTCGCGGGCGTTGCTCGACGACGGCACCCGGGAAGACCTCGACCGGCTGATTGCCTCCGACCCGGTGCGGGCACTCGGTGACGCAGCGGTGCAGCGCTTCGGTGCCCGGCTGCCGTTTCTGCTCAAGATCCTCGCCGCCGCTGCACCGCTGTCGCTGCAGGTGCATCCGAGCAGTTCCCAGGCCACGGCAGGGTTCGACGCCGAGAACGCCGCCGGGGTTCCCGCCGATGCACCCCTCCGCAACTACCGTGACGGGTTCCACAAACCGGAGATGATTTTCGCGCTCACCCCGTTCGAGGCCCTGTGCGGGTTCCGACCGGCGCCCGAGGCTGCTGCGGTGTTTAGGCAGCTGGTGGCCGCTGTGGAAATCTCGGGAGCCAACGTGCCCCAGCTCCTCACCGACGTCGTCGGCGATCTTGCCGGTTCCGACCAGCGCGCTGGTTTGCGGAGCGCCTTCACCCGCCTGCTGACCGGCGGCGGGGCGTCGGTGCAGGCAGCACAGACGGTTGCTGCAGCCCTCCTTAGTGCTACCGGTCCGGAGGCTGCAACGGTCCGTGAGCTGACCGAGCATTACCCCGCGGACCCGGGCGTGCTGGTGTCCCTCTTACTGAATCGGGTGTCGCTGAGCCCTGGCCAGGCCATCTACCTGCCCGCCGGCAACATCCACGCCTACCTGAGTGGCCTGGGGATCGAGGTGATGGCGTCGTCGGATAATGTGCTGCGTGGCGGGCTCACCCCCAAACACGTCGATGTGCCGGAGCTGCTCAAGACAGTGAGTTTCGAGTCCGTGACGGTGCCCGCAGTCGAGGTTCGCCACACTGGGCTTGGCCAGGAACTGTACTGCCCGCCGTTCGACGAGTTCGCCCTGCAGCGCCTTGAGTTGCGCGCCGGGTCGGGGTCGATGGCCTCCTCCGACGTGCCGCTGGCCCAAAACGGGCCGGTGCTGGTGCTCGCCGTCTCCGGCAGCATCGTCCTCGACTCCCCCCGCGGTGATCTTCTGGTGCCGCGCGGGTCCAGCGCCTTCGTCCCAGCCAACGAGGCTCCGGTGATGGTGAAGCTCGCCGCCGGAACCGGCCCCGAATCCGACCAGGACGACGACGGCGCCCTGGCGTTTGCCGTGACCCTCGCCGGCTGACCCTGACCCAACCCTGCCCCGTTCGGGCTCCGGTCGGACCGCCGGAAAAGTGGCTGGCCCGCAGCCACTCACCCGGCCCCCGCCCAGAAAAGTGGCTGGCCCGCAGGTAAGTGATTGCCCCACCGCTTGTTTGCACCCCGGCCACTATTTTGCGAACCGGACGCAGCCCGGGCACTAATCTGTGGACACCCGGCGTAGACCGGGCACTGCTTTGCGGACGGACGCACACCCAGGCGGTACCCACCGGTGGTCCATGCCTCCGGCGGGCTTCTCTAAGATAGACGGGTGACTGCTTCTCTCGTGGCGAAGGACCTCTCTGGAGGTCACGCCCACCGCACCCTCTTCTCCGGCCTCAGCCTGACCGTGGCGCCGGGGGACGTCGTCGGCGTTGTTGGTGCCAACGGTGCCGGTAAATCGACCCTGCTCCGGTTGCTGGCCGGCGTCGACGAGCCGCTGGGCGGCACCGTGACCACCACTCCCAGCGACGCGTTTGTTGGGTGGCTTCCCCAGGAACAGGACCGGCTCCCCGGCGAGACCATCGAGGGGTACCTCGGCCGCCGCACCGGCACGACGGCGGCCACCGAGGCGATGGAAGCCGCAGCCGAAGGGCTTGCCTCCGGCACCAACGCTGCCAACGATGCCTACGGAACGGCGCTCGACCACTGGATGGCGTGTGGGGCGGCCGATCTCGCCGACCGCATCCCGCCCGTCCTCGCCGAACTCGGACTGACGCTGGGCGCTGACACCCCGATGACCGGGCTCTCGGGCGGTCAGGCGGCCAGGGTCGCTCTTGCCGCGTTGCTGCTGAGCCGGTTCGACATCGTCCTGCTGGACGAGCCCACCAATGACCTCGATCTGGCCGGCCTGGATCGGCTCGAGGAATTTGTACGGAGCCTGCGCGGCGGCGTCGTCCTGGTATCCCACGACCGCGAATTCCTGGCCCGTTGCATCACCACCGTGGTGGAACTGGATCTGGCCCAGCGCAGCGTCGCCGTGTACGACGGCGGATATGACGCGTTCCTCGAGGAGCGCGCTGTCGCCAAGCGCCACGCCCGCGAAGCGTATGAGGAGTTCGCCGACAAGAAGGCTGATCTGGTTGGCCGTGCCCGGACCCAACGGGAGTGGAGCTCCCAGGGCGTCAGGAATGCGATGAAGAAAGCGCCGGACAATGACAAGATCCGGCGGCGGGCCAGCATGGAATCCTCCGAGAAGCAGGCGCAGAAGGTCAGGCAGATGGAGTCGCGGATCTCCCGCCTCGATGAGGTTGCCGAACCGCGCAAGGAGTGGCAGCTTCAGTTCAGCATCGGCGCCGCTCCGCGCTCCAGTTCGGTGGTCGCCACCCTGAACGGGGCTGTAGTGAACCGCGGCGGTTTCACCCTGGGCCCGGTGTCCCTGCAGGTCAACGCCGGTGACCGGATCGGGATCACCGGCCCCAACGGTGCGGGGAAGTCCACCCTCCTCGCTTTGCTGCTGGGCCAGGTGGTGCCCGACGACGGCGGCGCCGGGCTGGGCGCGAGTGTCGCCGTCGGGGAAATCGACCAAGCGCGCGGCGTGTTTGCTGAGTCGGAGCCGCTGGGTGATGCCTTCGAAGCCCTCGTGCCCAGCCTGAACCGGGCCGAAGTCCGCACGCTGCTCGCCAAGTTCGGGCTCAAAGCCGACCAGGTCAGCGGAACAGTGGGCAGCCTGTCCCCCGGTGAGCGGACCCGCGCCGCGCTTGCACTTCTACAGGTCCGCGGCGTGAATCTGCTGGTACTTGACGAGCCAACCAACCACCTCGACCTGCCAGCGATCGAACAACTCGAGGAAGCCCTCGAGCACTACGACGGCGCGCTGCTCCTCGTCTCCCACGACCGCCGGCTGCTGGAGAACGTGCGGCTGGACAGCCGGTGGAGCGTCGAGGGCGGAAAGGTCAGCACCAGCTGACCCTAGGACCGCCCGGGGACCTTCGCTTTCAGCTTCGCCGCAGAGTTCTGGGCTACCCGCAACCCGTTTCGGGCCAGGGGCATGGCGCGGGAATACAGCGGGTACAGCGCAGAGAGCGGTTTGTCCCAGGTGCCCGCCAGCTGGTTCTCGTGTTTCGCCCAGCCCATCTTGAACTTCGAGACGCCGTCGTTCAGCAGCCCATTGAAGTCGTAGCGCACTGCGCCGCGTTCCTTCATGGCCTGGATGGCCAGCCACTTCAAGGCGTAGTTGGCCCGCAACTGTTCGCCCTCGGCGGTCATTCCACCGTAGAGCTCGAACACCGTGTTCTCGCTGGTCGACAGCCACAGGAACGCGACGACGTCGTCACCCTTGAACGCTGCGAAGACCGGCGACGCCGTGCCAAGGTTGTCGAAAATGTCCAGGTAGTAGCGGTCCTCGTGGATGCCAAACCCTGCCCGCTCGGCGGTCTGCCGGTACACGTCGAGGCACTTGGGCAGCTCCGCGCGGGTCACCTCGCGGTAGTCGAGGTCCTCCCGGCCGGACTTCCTGATGTACTGCCGGTGCTTCTTGCTCATCTCGGCGAGCAACTCATCCTCGGTGAGCGTGAGGTCGAGGATGAGGGTCCGGCCAATCAAAATGGTGTTATCGGTGCTGCGCCACCCGGCGGCGGCAAGCTCCGACGCCGGGGCGGTGGTGGTTTCCCAATCCGGTTCGATGCTCAACGCCACCGCGCGGTGGGCCTGACGGACGTACACCTCGAGCGCCCGCAGGACCTCGGCCTCGCGGCCGGGGACGGCCTGGGGGCCGCGCGGGCAATAAGCCAACGCGCGGAACGGCAAAGGCAGCTTCCGGAGCAACACCTGCGCAGCACCCACCAGCACGCCGTCGTCCTGAATCAGCACCCGGTCAACACTCCAGCCGTGGGAGGCTTTGGTCTTGCCCCAGCCCCACAGCTGCTGCGGGTGGCCGGACAAGGCATTGACGGCGCCGTCCCAGCGGGACTCGTCGGCGCACTGCACAACAGATAAGGTCATGCACTCAACCCTAGCGCTGATCGCAGGGCACCCCGGCGGCCTCAGTCGGGTGCTACTTCAGGCGTGCATAGCTTTCCCACTTGTGGGCCTGGTGCTCGCCATCGACCACACGGATGGTCCCGGACTTGGAGCGCATCACGATGGACTGGGTGAGGACCTTACCCTTGTCATAGCGGACACCGCGGACCAGGTCGCCGTCGGTAATGCCGGTCGCTGCGAAGTAGCAGTTGTCACTGGTGACCAGGTCCGAGGTGGACATCACGCGGTCCAGGTCGTGACCGGCGTCAATAGCCTTCTGCTTTTCCTCGTCGCTGGTCGGCCACAGCCGGCCCTGGATGACTCCGCCCAGCGACTTGATGGCGCAGGCCGCAACAATTCCCTCCGGGGTGCCGCCGATCCCCATCAGGGCGTCGACGTCGGTACCCTCGCGGGCGGCGGCGATGGCCCCGGCCACGTCGCCGTCCATGATGAACTTGGTGCGCGCGCCGGCAGCGCGGATCTCGTCGACCAACGGGCGGTGGCGGTCTCGGTCCAGGATCATGACGGTGACCTGGTTGACCGACTTGCCCTTGGCCTTGGCGATCAGGTGCAGGTTCTGTTTAACCGGGAGGCGCAGGTCAACCATGTCGGCCGCCTCGGGGCCGGTCACGAGCTTCTCCATGTAGAACACCGCCGACGGATCAAACATGGTGCCGCGCTCGGCGACAGCGAGGACGGCGATGGCGTTGTTGATGCCGAGGGCGGTCAGGCGGGTGCCATCAATGGGATCCACAGCGACGTCGCACTCTGGTCCACTGCCGTCGCCGACCCGCTCGCCGTTGTAGAGCATCGGCGCCTCGTCCTTCTCGCCTTCGCCGATGACCACGACGCCGTTGAAGTGAACTGTCGACAGCAGTGAGCGCATGGCATCGACTGCCGCGCCGTCGGCCTTGTTCTTGTCGCCGTATCCCACCCAGTGTCCGCCGGCGATGGCTGCTGCCTCAGTGACGCGGACCAGCTCCAGCGCGAGGTTGCGGTCCGGCTCGTCGTCGCCGACTGCCAGTGAGCGGGAGAGCGTTGAATACTGGGCTGATTTGGCGGTATTGGACACGTCAATCCTCATCGTCGAAGCGGTGCTGTGCCATTGCTGGCGAAAGCTGCGGGACTAATCCCCTGCGCCCCATCATAGTGGCCCCTCCTTCGGGGGACTATGCGGGTGAGGGGTGCCGTTTAGGTGGGCGCCCCCGGTGTGGTGGAAAATGGACCTGTGAGCAACCTCCAGCCCGGATCATCAGAAAGCCCCGTCGACGGCGACCCCCGTCCGGCGACTGACCAGCAGCATGACACCGAACCGCAGGTGACGCCGGTCCTGACCCCGAAGCAGGCGAAGCGGGCCAATTCGACGGTGGTCGGGATGCTTATCGCGATTGCCGCCACGTTTGGGCTGGTCCTGCCGGTCCTGCTGCTGAATCCAACCCATACCGCCGACACCTATGCCCGGGACATCGACGTACAGAGTGTCTCAGCCGAGGCCGCCGACATTGCCGGGTACGCCCCGTTGGCTCCCGAACTGCCCGAGGGATGGACCTCCAACTTTGCCCGCTGGAACGCCGGGGGCAGCGACGGCGTCCCCTTCTGGGAGGTGGGCTATCTCACCCCTGGACGGCAATTTATCCAGCTCACGCAAACCGACGCAGCGAACTCAACCTGGACTGCCCAGCGGCTTGATGAGGCCCAGGTCTCCGGGCAACGCACCATCGAGAACCTGGACTGGGAGTTGCTGGATAGTTCTTCCGGCGACTCATTCCTGACCACTGAAACTGACGATTTCACCCTGATCCTCAACGGCACCGCTGATTTGGCGGAGTTCGATGTGCTGGGCGCCGCGATCGTCGAAGACCTCAACTCCCCCTAGTCTGCAACTGAAGACCAAACCGGCGTAAGGTGGGCCCGTGGATAACCAATTGACTCCCGTCCTCGCTTGGGAGCGACTCCGCGAGGGAAACCTGCGGTTCGTCTCCGGGCAGTCGTCGCATCCCAATCAGGACGCCCTGCACCGCGCCTCCCTGGTGGAGACCCAGCACCCCTTCGCCGTCATCTTCGGCTGTTCGGACTCCCGGCTGGCGGCCGAGATCATTTTCGACCTCGGCTTGGGGGACGTGTTCGTGGTGCGCACCGCCGGCCAGGTGATCGACGACGCTGTCCTGGGATCCCTCGAATTCAGCGTCAGCGTGCTCAATGTCCCGCTGATCGTCGTGCTCGGCCATGACCGCTGCGGGGCCGTCTCGGCGACCATCGACGCCATCGACTCCGGGGTGATGCCGGTAGGCTTCCTCCGCGAACTGGTGGAAAGGATCACCCCGTCAGTCCTCACCTCCCAACGCAACGGGGTCACTGACATCAACGCCACCGTCGTTGAACACATCAAGCAGACCTCCCGGCGCATGGTCGATTCCTCGCGGGTCATCGCCGACGCCGTCGAGCGCGGGTCAACAGCGGTGATGGGCGTGACCTACCGGCTGGAGGACGGCAAAGCCGAAATAGTCTCCGGATTTGGCGCCTTGTAGCCCCACCAGCAAGAATTGGCGCATGACTCAAACCCCTGGATCCGACGCCGAATTCCGTATCGAACACGACACGATGGGTGAGGTCCGGGTTCCGGTCAACGCCCTGTACCGCGCACAGACGCAGCGCGCAGTGGAAAACTTCCCCATCTCCGGCACCCGCCTCGAGCGGGCGCACATTGAAGCGCTGGCGCGCATCAAAAAGGCCGCCGCCACTGCCAACGCCGAACTGGGAGTGCTCGACGACGAGCGGGCCCGGGCCATCGAAGCAGCAGCAGAAGAGGTGGCGCAGGGATTGTACGACGGCGACTTCCCCGTCGACATCTACCAGACGGGCTCCGGCACGTCGTCGAACATGAACATCAACGAGGTCATCGCCACGCTGGCCAGCCGGGCCCTGACCGCCGCTGGCAGCGAGACCTCGGTGCACCCGAATGACCACGTCAACGCCTCGCAGTCCTCCAACGACGTCTTCCCCACCTCGGTCCACGTCGCTGCGACGTCCGCGCTGACCAAAGACCTGATTCCCGCCCTCGAGCACCTTGCGGCATCCCTTGAACGCAAAGCAGAAGAGTTCAAGAGTGTAGTGAAGTCCGGCCGCACCCACCTGATGGATGCCACGCCGGTCACCCTGGGCCAGGAGTTCGGCGGGTACGCAGCACAGGTCCGGTACGGCGTCGAACGCATCAAGGCGTCCCTCCCCCGGGTCGCCGAGGTGCCGCTGGGTGGCACCGCCGTGGGCACCGGCATCAACACGCCGGCCGGTTTCCCGGCACGGGTCATCGAACTGCTGGCCAGCGACACCGGTCTGCCCCTGACCGAGGCCCGCGACCACTTCGAGGCCCAAGCGAACCGCGACGGCCTGGTTGAGGTGTCAGGGATGCTGCGCACCATTGCCGTATCCCTGACCAAGATCAACAATGACCTGCGCTGGCTCGGATCCGGTCCCAACACCGGCCTCGGCGAGATCGCCCTGCCCGACCTGCAGCCGGGATCCTCCATCATGCCGGGCAAGGTCAACCCGGTCATCTGCGAGGCGGTCATCATGGTGTGCGCCCAGGTGATGGGCAATGACGCGACGGTCGCCATCTCCGGCACCAACGGCGCGTTCGAACTGAACGTCGGCATCCCAGTCATCGCCCGCAACGTGCTCGAGTCGGTGCGCCTGCTCAGCACCTCCACCCGGGTGATGGCCGACAAGATGATTGACGGCATCACGGCCAACGAGGAGCGAGCCAGGTTCCTCGCCGAGGCCTCCCCCTCAATCGTCACCCCGCTGAACAAGTACATCGGCTACGAGAACGCCGCCAAGATCGCCAAGAAGGCCGTCGCCGAGGGTCTCACGGTCCGCGAAGCCGTCGTCGCCCTCGGGTTCGTGGAGCGCGGGGAGCTCACCGAGCAGCAGTTGGACGATTCGCTCGACGTCCTGTCGATGACCCGCCCGCCGCAGTAGTAGTAGTAGTAGTAGCATCCCGCACGCACCCTGCACGCCAGAAACTGCCCTGGGAGTCAGAAACGCCGATTGCAATCGGCGTTTCTGACTCCCAGGGCAGTTTTTGTTGCGGCAGGCCTATCGGGGCTCACCACACTGTGTGACCCGTTGGATGTTTTGCACTATCGTGTTAAGCGTGCAATTATTTACTCCGTGGAGAATAGTGCAAAAAACGAGGACGGCGGCCTGCGGGAGCGAAAGCGCCTCATCACCCGGGCCGCAATCTGCAATACTGCCCGCGAGCTGACCACCGATCGGGGCCTCAACGGGTTCACCGTCGAAGAGCTCTGCGAGCAGGTAGGGATCTCCCGTCGCACCTTTTTCAACTACTTCCCCACCAAGGAAGACGCAATACTGGGCCACAGCGATGGGCACCGCCCCGACGATCTCGTCGATGCGTTCATTGCCAGCGCCGGCTCTGTCCCCCTTCTGGAGGCGTTGGTTGACTTCGCCGCCGCCGCTGGCGGCCGCCTGGCGATGACCCGGGATGAGTTCGCCCAGCTTCACGCGGTCATGCAACGTGAACCACAACTGCTGGTGAAACTGTTCGGTGATTCAGCCGTCAAGCAGAAGGAATTCGCTGCGTTGATCGCCCGCCGGGAGTCAATGGCCGCCGACGATCCCCGCGCCATCATGGCAGCACAGCTCATCGGCCAGCTGGCCTGGCAATCCACCCACGCTTTCTTCAGTGGCGAAGAGGGTCCCAGCTTCCGACAGATTCTTGACTCCCAGATTGACGCTGCGCGGTACCTTTTCGCCGACGACACCCACCACACCACCTCCGAAGGAACGCCATGAGTTCGACCACCCAGAAGGAAACGGGCCCGCTGCTGCTGACCCAGAAGCGTATCTGGATCATCTTTTCCGCCCTGATCGCTGGCATGCTGCTCGCCAGCCTCGACCAGACCATCGTCTCCACGGCGATGCCTACCATCGTGGGTCAGCTCGGCGGCGTCGAACACCAGACCTGGATCACCACGGCCTACCTGCTCGCCACCACTATTGTGATGCCGATCTACGGCAAACTCGGTGACGTGTTCGGTCGACGCAACCTGTTCCTGTTCGCCATCGCCCTGTTCACTGTCGCGTCGATCGGCTGCGCATTTGCCACCGACTTCTGGGCATTTGTGATCTTCCGCGCCATCCAGGGGCTGGGCGGCGGCGGGCTGATGATCCTCTCCCAGGCCATCATCGCCGATATCGTTCCCGCCAGCGAGCGCGGGAAATACATGGGTCCGCTGGGCGGAATCTTCGGCCTCTCGGCGGTCGCTGGCCCCCTGCTCGGCGGGTTCTTCGTTGACAACCTGACCTGGAACTGGGCCTTCTACATCAATATCCCCATCGGCATCGCCGCCTTCGCCGTCGCCTGGTTCACCCTGACCCTCCCATCCAAAAAGGCCACCCGGCGGATCGACTACCTGGGCATCGTCCTGCTGTCGATTGCCACCACCTGCCTGATCTTCTTCACCGACTTCGGCGCCGACCCGGCCGAGGGTTGGGGAGCACCGATGACCTGGGCCTTCGGCACCGGGCTGGTCCTGGCCGTCACCGCGTTCATCATGGTTGAACGCCGCGCCGAGGACCCCATCATTCCGCTCAGCCTGTTCCGCAACAAGGTCTTCATCAACGCGACGGCGATCGGCTTCACCCTGGGCCTCGGAATGTTCGCTGCCCTGGCCTTCGTCCCCACCTTCCTCCAGATGTCCTCCGGCACCTCGGCCGCCGTGTCGGGGCTCCTCATGCTGCCCATGATGGTTGGCTTGATGGGCATGTCCATCTACTCGGGAATTGCCATTTCCCGGACCGGCAAATACAAGCCGTACCCCATCGTTGGAACCATTCTCACCATTGCCGCCCTGCTCTGGATGACCACGCTCACCGCCGATACCCCCATCTGGGTGATCTGCGCCCAGCTGTTCCTCTTCGGTGCAGGCCTTGGTCTGATCATGCAGGTGATCGTCCTCGTGGTACAGAACGCAGTATCGCCTGACATGATCGGCACCGCGACCAGCACCAACAACTACTTCAGGGAAGTCGGGGCCTCGCTGGGCGTCACAGTATTCGGGGCAATCTTCACCAGCCGGCTGTCGGAGTCACTCAATGAGACCTTCACCGGATTCGGGTCGACGGCGGCTGAGGCTGGCGAGGCTTCGGCGACTATCGATCCGCAGACCCTGGCCCAGCTCCCCGAGCCGGTGCGCGACGCAATTGTGGCCGACTATGCGGGCGCCCTGGCCCCCGTGTTCTGGTATCTGGTGCCTTTCCTGGTCATTGCCCTGGTCCTGGCCCTGACGCTCAAACACATCCCCCTGTCTGAGACCTCAGGCATGGTGGCACGCGGTGAGGCCATCGGCGGTGAGGAGGCTGAACTCCTGCAGCGCGAACGGGCGGGAGTTCCCGCTGCCGCTACCCCGGTGAACGAAACTCCGCCCCGACCCGACGCCGGCTAGCGGACGAAGTGCGGCACCCCGTCGGCAGTGAGCGCCGCCTCGACCAGCTGCCGGTGCCTGTCGTTGAGCTCCGGGAGTTCGTCGAGGGTGAACCAGCCGACGTCGGTGGATTCGTCGTCGTTCACCCGTGCAACGCCCGCTACGTACCGGCAGCTGAAGTCGGTATTAAGGAAGGTGCACACGTCTCCGTTGGGGAAAGTGACCGGACCCACCACCTCGACCCGGATCAGGTGCTCCACCCGCGCCGTCACTCCGGTCTCTTCGAAAATCTCGCGCTCAATCCCGGGGGCTGGCTCCTCGCCCGGCTCCAGGATGCCGGTGATGACCGTCCACTGCCCGTTGTCGGCGCGCTTCCCCAGCAGCACCCGGCCGTCGTCGTCGAGCACCACGCCGCCGACGCCGGGCAGCCAGAGCGGCTGGTGCCCAATCTTCTCGCGCAGGGACAGAATGAAGTCAGGGATAGGCATGCGTTCAGCCTAGCGAGGGCAGGCCCATCGCCAGCGCAGTCCCGGCGATCATGAACGGGCCGAAAGGCATCGCCGAGGTGAGCGTTCCGCGGCGGGACGCGATCAGAACCACCCCCCAGAGGGCGCCGAGCCCGAACGCGGCAATCGTCCCCCACAGCAGGTGGCTCCAGCCGACGAACCCCAGATAGAGCCCCAACAGGCCGGCGAGCTTCACATCACCGAATCCCATCCCTGCCGGGTAGAGCACGCGCAGCAGGAAGTAGGCCAGCCAGAGCACTACCGCTCCCCCGATCATGGTGAGCACCCTGGCCCCATCCCCGGCCAGCAGGCCAGCCAATCCCAACAGCAGGCCGGCACTCGGGTAGGCGGGGAAGATGATCCGGTTCGGCAGCAGGTGGCTGCGGACGTCGATAATGCTCAGCCGCGCACCGACCACCAAGAATCCCAGCAGTGCCAGCACGGCGAGCACCGCGGAGACCCGGCTCTCTGCAAGGTAGGTGGCGAGAATGTCGGTCATGGAATCCACGGTAGTAGACCCCTGCTGGTGCTCCAATGGCGGCGGTTACACTGTGGATATGTCGGCAACACACAGCGGATCTCCAGCAGCCACCTTCCGGTCGCTCTGCCGGTCCTCCCCCTGGAAGTGGGAGACCCTGCGGTTCGCCGTGGCCTGGCGTCAGCCCGGGGGAGACAGCCGGCCGCTCAAAGCCTGGCTGCGCCGGCCAGCGGCGCTCCGGGTCGAGGACGACGACGGAGTGCTCCTCCACAGCACCACCGGCACGTCGGGCTCGCGGGACGCCCTCTATGTGAGCGCCACCCGCAAGTCCTGGCTGCTTGCTCCCCGGCTCATCACCCCGGTCTACAACGACCTTGGCTTCGTGCTCCGGCGGCCGGATGCTGCCTATGGTGAGCCGGCATTCGGCGACCCCCGGTGGGCGGCGATGCTGGACCCGGTTGAGTTTGCCGGTGATTCACCGGTCGCCTTTGAATCCCCGTTCGCCAACCGGGTGGAACTCGACAGTATTGTCGAGGAGACCTTCGAGGGACGGCCGGTCCTCAGCGCGATTGCCACCCCCAACCTCTCCTACAAGCCGTTCGCGCCCGGCTACCCGCTGATTGGACGCGGGCGCACCGAGGTCAAGGTGGATGTGGGTACGGGCATCTGCGTGTCAACCCTTGCCCTGGACGGGGAGTTCGCCGGGGGCGGGCACCGGCTGCGCATCCTGGGTGTCGACGAATATATGGTTGATGACCACTTCGTTGACTCCGGGATGGACCTGACCGATGTCAGCTCCCACATCCCGTGGAATGTGTCCTGACCCCGGCGCACCGCCCCGACCGACCCGCCTAGATTTCGGCTCCCTCCAGGAGTTCGGTGACGAGCGCGGCGATCGGAGACCGCTCGGACCTGGTCAGGGTGATGTGACCGAACAGCGGGTGGCCCTTAAGCGTCTCGACGACTGCCGCGATTCCATCGTGGCGTCCCACCCGCAGGTTGTCGCGTTGGGCCACATCGTGGGTGAGCACGATCCGTGAGTTCTGGCCGATCCGGCTCATCACCGTGAGCAGCACGTTCTTCTCCAGCGACTGGGCCTCATCGACAATGACGAACGAATCGTGCAGGCTGCGGCCCCTGATGTGGGTCAGGGGCAGCACCTCGAGCATGCCCCGATCCATCACCTCCTCCACCACACCCTGGGACACCAGTGCTCCCAGGGTGTCGAAGACGGCTTGGGCCCACGGATTCATTTTTTCGCTCTCGCTGCCGGGGAGATACCCCAGTTCCTGGCCTCCGACCGCGTAAAGCGGTCTGAAGACCACCACTTTCCGGTGCTCCCGGCGTTCCAGGACGGCCTCCAACCCGGCGCACAGCGCTAACGCCGATTTTCCGGTGCCCGCCCGGCCGCCCATCGACACGATCCCCACCTCGGGGTCCATCAGCAGGTCAATCGCCAACCGCTGCTCAGCGGACCTGCCGTGGAGTCCAAAGACGTCCCGGTCACCCCGCACCAGCCGTACCTGCTTGTCAGCTCCCACCCGGCCTAGCGCCGATCCCCGGAGCGAAAGCATCACCAGACCCGTATTCGCGGGCATCTCCGCGGCTTCGGGAAGGAACACCGGCTGGTGGTCGTACAACGCGTTGACGTCGTCCTCGGCGACATCAAGTTCGGCGACGCCGGTCCACCCCGAGTCCTTGACCAGTTCGTTGCGGTACTCATCAGCCTTCAGTCCCATCGCCGATGCCTTGACCCGCATCGGCAGGTCCTTCGACACCACTGTGACATTCCGGCCCTCATCCGAAAGGTTCTTGGCGACGGCGAGAATCCGGGAGTCGTTGTCGCCGCCCCTGAATCCGGCAGGCAGCACCGCCGGCGAAATGTGGTTCAGCTCGACCCGGAGCGTTCCGCCCTCTTCCCCGAGGGGGATCGCCCGGTTGAGGCCGTGGTGCTGCACCCTCAGGTCGTCAAGGAGCCGCAACGCCTTGCGGGCGAAGTACCCCAGCTCGGGATCGTCACGTTTGGCCTCCAACTCGCTGATGACGATGATCGGCAGGATCACCTCATGCTCGGCAAACCGGGTGATCGCCAGCGGATCGGAGAGGAGAACCGAGGTGTCAATGACATAGCTCCGGCTCCCCAGGCTCTCGACAGACGAAAGGCCCGCCTCGGCAAGGATGACATCGTCATCCGTGCTGGTGCGGGCCTGGGTGGTGTCTGCTGGGGGGAGGGTGTGGCCTGAATCAAATGAACGCTGGGGTGTGTCAGATATGGCCATGTGGACTCCACTGGCGGGGCGTGCAATCCCCGACTTGTTTGGGGTGGGCAAGACAGTGAGGCCGCGAGGCCTGGCACGGCCTCCCCTGACGTGGCGCTGTGCTGGTCCGCACTAGTCGCTGCATCGGTAGCCTCCCGACCAGTCGGCAATGGGTGCCTCCTGATGCAGTCGAGACTACGCCGGGCAATGGTGTTCAGGGGACCTGGTACGGCGTGTCGAAGAAGAATTTGGCGTTAACTTTTAGCCGCCGAAACGCCGCTGACGCCGTCCGTAGTCGCGGAGCGCACGCAGGAAGTCCACCCTGCGAAAATCGGGCCAGAGCGCCTCGCAAAAGTAGAACTCGCTGTAGGCGCTCTGCCACATGAGGAACCCTGACAGGCGTTGCTCTCCCGACGTCCTAATGACCAAGTCCGGGTCTGGTTGCCCGCGGGTATAGAGGAAGGAGGAGATTTGTTGGTCGGTAAGGCCCTCGGCGACGTCCTCAAGGGATTCGCCTTTCGACGCCGCAGCACGCATCAGTTCTTTGACTGCATCAACAATTTCCCGGCGCCCACCGTATCCCACCGCAACATTCACGTGCAGGCCGTCGATCTCCCCGGTCTGGGTGGCAAGGGAACACAGCTTGTCGGCGAGGTTATCGGGCAAAAGTTCGAGGGCGCCCACCGGCTGCACCCGCACCCGGTTGCTCTCCCCCAGCCGGTCGAGGGTATTGGCAATAATGTCCAGGAGCTGCTCGATTTCCTCCGGGGAACGGCTCATGTTGTCGGTGGACAGCATGTACAGCGTCACAACCTCGACGCCGAGCTCCTCGCACCATCCCAAAAATTCATGAATCTTGTCGGCACCAGCCTGATGTCCATCACGGGTGGGCGCCCCGGCCAGCTTGGCCCACCGGCGGTTGCCATCAACCATCACACCAATATGGTGAGGAATCCGGTCGGGACTCAGGGACCGCTGTAGCCGGCGTTCATAGAAGTTGTAGGCGAATCCTGGAAACTTCACTGGGTGGTTCACCTGTCCTACTTCCTCTGGTCCTCCGGCAGCACCAGCATGGGCACCGAATAGGTCTACTCCTACGGTACCGCCACGGGCCCGGTGCGCCGCCGACGACGCTGTGATGGGTCGCCCCAGTTCCCCACCGGAGCCAAGCTACCGGGCGGTAACTTAGGCCCCGTCCGGTTAGCATTGAGTCATGACCTCGACCACTCCAGGCGCCCTGAAACCGAAGCTGCGCGGCTGGCTTCATGCTGGGGCGACACCGCTGGCGCTGGCCGCCGGGATCGTCCTGATTGCCGTGGCGCCCACAGCCGCCGGCAAGATCACCTCGGCCATCTACGCTCTCACCGGGGTATTGCTCTTTGGCGTCAGCGCCGTGTATCACACAGGCACCTGGAGTGACCGCACCCGGGTGGTCCTGAAGCGCCTCGACCACACCAACATCATGCTGGTGATCGCGGGCAGCTACACCCCGTTGGCGTGGGCACTCCTGGAACCCGACAAGGCGACGGTGCTGCTCTGGGTGATCTGGTCCGGAGCTATTGCCGGAGTGCTGTTCAGGGTGCTCTGGGTCAACGCTCCCCGCTGGCTGTATGTCCCGGTCTATGTGGCCCTCGGGCTGGGCGCCCTGTTCTACCTCCCCGACTTCTTCGCCGCCAGCCCAGCCGCGACCGTCCTGATCTGCATCGGCGGCGCCCTCTACATCGCAGGAGCAGTCTTTTACGCGCTCAAGCGGCCCAACTTCAGCGTGAACTGGTTTGGTTTCCACGAGCTTTTCCACACTCTCACCATCGCGGCGTTCACAGTTCACTTCATCGCGATCATGATTGCCGTTCTCAACCCCCTTTAAAACCCTTGACCCGGTAGGGGCGTCGGAGTAGATTCGTTATCAACCAGTTGATTGATCAAGGAAGCAGTTGATTAGTGTGGATGACGCGGACAGCGAGCTTCTCGACAGGGCCTTCCTGGCCCTCGCCGACCCAGCCCGGCGCCGCATCATCGCCCACCTCAGCCGCGGCCCTGCCACGGTCAACGAACTGGCTGAACCCTTCGCGATCACCAAGCAGGCGATCTCGAAGCACATCCAGGTCCTTGAACAGGCACACCTCGTGACGCGCACCCGCGATGCGCAGCGCCGGCCCGTTC
This sequence comes from Arthrobacter sp. CAN_A1, assembly GCF_015751665.1. NCBI lineage: Bacteria > Bacillati > Actinomycetota > Actinomycetes > Micrococcales > Micrococcaceae > Arthrobacter > Arthrobacter sp. CAN_A1. The sequence continues at coordinate 79,793 of NZ_JADOUR010000005.1, forward strand.
ACCTGAACCCGGCTCGGCTTGAGGCGCTCACCGCATGGATTGACCAATACCGGTTGGTCCGTGAGGGACAGTTCCGCAGCCTCGATGCCCTGCTGCGCACATCCGCCGCGGAGCGCGGCACCCAGTAGCAGCCAATCCGAAAGGATTCATCATGAGGAACGCGTTGACACTCGCCGTCCCGGACGGCGCCCCGTTCATCGACTTTGAGCGGGATTTCGATTTTCCCTTCGACCTCGTCTTCCAGGCCCACGCCCAGCCCCAGCTGATTAGTCAATGGCTCGGACCGCGCCGGAACTCCATCGAGGTTGATCACTACGATTTCCGCACGGGCGGAAGCTACCAGTACCGGCATACGGGTCCCGACGGCGTCATGTACACCTTCAGCGGCGTGTTTCACACCGTGCGGGAGAATGAGTTCGCCATCCAGACCTTCGAGTTTGGTGGGTACCCCGATGTGGTCAGCATCGAATTTCTCACCTTCCAGGACCTGGGCCACGGCAGATGCAGGCTGACTGGCCATGCGGTCTACCCCACCCAGGAGGCACGGGACGGCATGGCTGCCTCCGGGATGGAAGGCGGCATGTCCGAGGGCTACGAACGGCTTGAGGAACTACTCTCCTCGATCGCCACCTAGTTGTCGGAGGACACCTGGCGGGGTGATCGAGGCACCCTGACCCTCAGCAGGTCAGCGGTTCGTCGGCGGGGATCCCGGCCCCGTGTCGGAGCGCTCGGGTGCACGATCGTCGGGGGTCCGATTGCCGTCAGGGCGGTAGCCGCCGTCGTCGTCGAGCTGCCCCTCAGTGGCGTCGGCCGCGGCGGCGTCGTCCACGACCCCCTGATAGCGCACCCGCCGGATCCGCTTGGACATATCGCGGATCAGGAAAATCACGGCTACCACCATCACCAGGGTGAAGATGAACCCCAACAGACCAGGGGTCACCTGGCTGGGGTCGAGTCCCGGCCTGAGCCCGTCCTCTTGATTGGGGGCGGGGCTCACGGCGGACACCAGATTGAGCAGGTAAGACACAATGCACCACTTTCAAAGGAACGGCGGGCAGCGTGGCCCACCCTCCTATTCTATGCCAGCGAAGAAGTCGGACTCGGGCAGTGTGGCTTCCACCCGTGAGTCAATCAGCGAGTAGTCTTCCCACGGCCAGACCTTCCGTTGCAGGTCCGCCGACACGGCGAAGAAGAACCCCTCCGGGTCCACCTGGGTCCGGTGGGACAGCAAGGCCTGATCGCGGTGCTCAAAGAACGCTCCGCACTCAATCTGGGTGGTGGTTTCATGGGTGGGCGCCGGGGCCTGATGGCCTTCTGAGTCGGCTTCGAGCCAGGCCGCAATCCTGGCGGCGTACGGAGACTGCAGCCCGGCGTCCTCAAGCGCGTCGTGTAGGGCGCGGAACCGTTCGGGGTTGAAGGCGCGGTCGTAGTACAGCTTGGACGGGGTCCAGGGCGCCCCGGTGCCCGGGTACCGTTCGGCGTCGCCTGCTGCGTGATAGGCCTCGACGGCCACCTTGTGCGCCATGATGTGGTCCGGGTGGGGGTAGCCACCGTTCTCGTCGTAGCTGAGGATCACGTGCGGGCGGAACTCCCGTACGAGTTTGACCAGGGGTGCGGCAGCGCGCTCCAGCGGCTGCAGGGCGAAGCACCCGAAGGGTAGTGGCGGGAGGGGATCTCCCTCCGGCAGGCCGGAGTCGGCGAAGCCCAGCCAGCGCTGGCGGATACCCAGCGCCGAGGCGGCGTCGGCCATTTCCAGCCGGCGGAGCCCGGCGAGGTCCCGCAGGGCGTGTGGTTGGCCGGCGATTTTCTCATTGAGAATATCCCCACGTTCGCCGCCGGTGCAGGTGGCCACCAGGACGTCGACGCCGTCGGCCGCGTACCGCGCCATGGTCGCGGCGCCTTTACTCGACTCATCGTCCGGGTGGGCGTGAACCGCCAGCAACCGGAACCCCTGGCCGGGGGCTGACGCACTGAAGGACGAGGTGTTTTCCGGGCTGGGCAACTACTGCTCCTGGGGTTCTGGTTATTCGCTTTAGGCAATAAAATCCGGCGGGGATAAAATGGTGTGCGATGGATACCAACCAACCGCCAGTATCAAGAGTAGCCAATCGCTACGGCACCCCCAAGCCGGGAATTCCTGTGCGGACAAGGAAGCGGATCATCTGGGCCACCCTCGCTGTTGCTGTGGTGGCGACAGCCGTGTTCAGCCTGCAGACGGCGGTCCCCGAGGTGACCACCAAGGACGTCGGGTTCAGCATCCAGGACCCCGGCAATGCCACGGTGGACTTTGAGGTGACCAAGGCACCAGAGACCACCGTGCAATGCGCCATCCAGGTGTTGAGCGAAACCTACGCCGTGGTCGGGTGGGATGTGGTGGAGATCGGCCCCAACGACACCGATGAGGGAACCGACGGCGGGCGGACCACCGCGCACCGGGCACCGCTTCGCACCGAGTCCGAAGGCGTCTCCGGTGGGGTCAACGCCTGCTGGGTGCTGGATGAGGCGTCCTCCCCCTAGGCTGTCCCCCGAGGCCGGAACGTCTCAATTTCACTACATTTCGGGGCGCACCCCCCTGGCCTCCCTTGGGATATGTCAGGCATCACGACTACACTGGGGGCAAGACGTTCGGCTCCCCCAACCGGTGATCAGCGGTGTATGTGGTCACCCAAGGGTGGGGCCTTTATTTGTTGCTAAGCCTGCTTACAGCACCTTGTGCAGGCTGCCACCATGCCGAAACCAGCAGTTGACAGGTTTCGGACATAGCTAAGGAGATGCCCGTGTCCACCAACAGTGCACCTGTCGCATGGCTTACCCAGGAGTCCTACGACCGCCTCAAGGCCGAACTGGAACATCTGTCCGGGCCTGGCCGGACCGAGGTTGTCGCCCGCATCGAGCAGGCCCGGTCCGAGGGTGATCTCAAGGAAAACGGCGGCTACCACGCGGCCAAGGAGGAGCAGGGCAAGTCGGAGGCGCGTATCCGCCAGCTGACGGCCCTGCTGGAGAGCGCCCACGTGGGCGAAGCCCCGGAAGACAACGGCATCGTTGAGCCCGGCATGCTGGTCCACGCCAAGATCGCCGGCGACGACGCCACGTTCCTGCTCGGCAGCCGCGAGGTCGCCGGGGACACCGACATCGACGTCTACAGCGAGAAATCTCCCTTGGGCGCAGCTATCCAGGGCAAAAAGTCGGGGGACAAGGTCACCTACACCGCCCCGAACGGCAAGTCGATAGACGTCGAGGTGCTTTCAGCCACCCCTTACGTGGGGTAGCCACGCTGCGGCGCGCCTACCGCGCCGGTGACTGTCGACGGCGGTCCGTCCCACCCGGGACGGGCCGCCGTCTCAGTATCAGGGCGGCGAGGACTCCGCCGAGCGCCCCGAACAGGTGCGCCTGCCAGGACACATTGGAGCCAGCCGTGGGCAGGATCCCCCACAGGATCGAGCCGTACATCAGAAACAGCACCCCGGCCAGCAGGATCTGCCGGAGGCTGCGGTTGTAGAAGCCCCTGACAATCAGGTAGGCGAACAGGCCGAAGACCACACCCGAGGCCCCGATGGTCAGTCCCCCGCCGAAGATCCACACCCCCACCCCGGAGGCCAGCCAGCTCGCGGCGACCGCCACGGCGAACCGCCTGGTCCCTTCCAGGAATGTCAGGAACCCGAGCACCAGCAGCGGCAGCGTATTGCTCAGCAGGTGACCAACTCCGGCGTGGAGCAACGGCGCAAACACCACCCCGTCCAGCCCTGTTAGTTCCCGCGGATCGATCCCCAACCAGCCGATCAGCCGTGCCCCCGTCAGCACGTTGACCAGGTGGATGACCCAGAGCAGCGCGGTGAACGCACTGACCAGCAGCAATCCTTTGCGGGCGCGTGCTGCGAGCATGGTCACCCCTCGATGACCATGGGCTGAAAGCCTTCAGCCCGGAGGTTGTTCAGGACGAGGTGGCAGTGTTCCTCGCCCTTGGTCTCCATATTGATGGTGATCGCAACGTCGCCCATGCTGATCGATCCACCCACCCGGGTGTGATCGACGCCGGTCACGTTGGCATCGGATTCAGCGATGATGCGCGAGATGGTGGCCAGCGATCCCGGGCGGTCGTCCAGAAGCATCCGTACCACCAGGTACCTGCCCGCTGCGGCGAGCCCACGCTGGATGACCTTCAGCATCAGCATGGGGTCGATGTTGCCGCCCGAGAGGATCACCGCGGTGTTGCCCGGTGACGCACCGTTCTCGGTCAGCTTGCCATCCAGCAGGGCTGCCACGCCCACCGCACCGGCGGGTTCCACCACCATCTTGGAGCGTTCCAGCAGGAAGATCAGGGCGCGCGCCAGCGAATCCTCGGTCACGGTCACGACGTCGTCGACCAGTTCCTTGATGATGGAAAACGGGAGCTGGCCCGGCCGGCCGACGGCAATACCATCGGCGATAGTGGAGACCTTGGTCAGCGGCACCAGGGCATCGGCTGCCAGCGACGGCGGGTACGCCGCAGCGTTCTCCGCCTGCACCCCGATGATCCTGATCTCCCGCCCCAGTTCGCGGGCCCTGGCCTTGACCGCCACGGCGACGCCGGCCAGGAGCCCACCGCCGCCCACCCCCATCAAGATGGTGTCGACGTCGGGCACCTGCTCAAGGATTTCCAGCCCGATGGTCCCCTGCCCGGCCACCACATCAACGTTGTCGAAAGGGTGCACAAACACTGTGCCGGTCTCCTCGGCGTAGCGCTTGGCTTCGGCGAGCGCTTCATCCACGTTGTGGCCGTGCAGCACCACCTCGGCGCCGTGGCCGCGGGTTGCCGCCAGCTTGGGCAGGGCGACACCGAGCGGCATGTAGATGCGTGCCTTAATACCGAGACGCGCAGCAGCGACGGCGACTCCCTGCGCGTGGTTGCCGGCGGATGCGGCGACGACGCCCCGGGCACGCTCGGCGTCGGAGAGCCGCGCCATGCGGACATAGGCACCGCGGATCTTGAATGATCCTGCCCGCTGCAGGTTCTCGCACTTCAACGACACGTTGGCGCCGATCAGCCGCCCCAGGGCCCTCGACTCCTCAATGGGGGTGCGGGCAATGACGCCGTCCAGGAGTTTCTGGGCGGCCTGGACGTCGTCGAGCGTCACCGCGAGATCAAGAAGATCAGTCACTGGGTGGCCTTTCGTGGTTCTTCGCTGTCAGTAGTTTCGCTGTCATACGAATCGGTGTGGGGTGGACCAGCAGGTGGTTGGGGAAGGTTCTGGGGTGGGGGCGGCACGCCGCCCACTGCGGGATCGGTTTCCCAGGAACGTGCGGCGATGTACCGCACCACGGTGTTGACCACGGCAAGGAGCGGCACCGAGAAGAGCGCCCCGGGGATGCCGGCGATCAGTGTTCCGCCAGCGACCGCGAGGACCACAGCCAGGGGATGCAGCGACACCGCGGGGCCCATGATCAACGGTTGCAGGACATGCCCCTCCAGTTGCTGTACCACCAGCACAATGGCGAGCATGATCAGCGCATTCACCCAGCCGTTGGCTACCAGAGCCAACAGCACCGCGACCAGCCCAGTGAACAGGGCTCCCACGATGGGGACGAAGGACCCGAGGAACACCACGACGCTGAGCGGCAGGGCCAGGGGCACCCCTATCAGGGCGGCACCGGCACCAATGCCTACCGCATCGACGAAGGCAACGAGCATCTGCACCCGCACATAGTTGGCCATGGAGGACCAACCGCGGCGGCCAGCGCCGTCGACTGCTATCCGTGCGTCGCGGGGCATCAGGCCGACGACGAAACGCCAGATCCGCTCGCCCTCCAGCAGGAAGAAGATCAGGGCGAAGACGGTCAGCAGCGCTCCAGCGCCGAAGCTTCCCGCACTGCTCCCCAGCGAGATCACCCCGGTCAGGATGCTGCCGCTGTTGTTTTGGACGGCGGCAGCGCCTTCATCGATGAACTGGTCGATCTGGATGGTGGTGAGTCCCAGCGGCCCGTCATGCAGCCAGCCCTGAACCTGCTGGAGTCCCTCGACAGCCTCATCCCAGAGGTCGGCGAACCCGAGCGCGAGCTGCCGACCGGCGAGCGTGGCCATCGAACCCACCACGCCCAGGAACACGACGACGGTCAGGGCGACGGCCAATCCGTTGGGAATCTTCGCCCTCCTGAGCAGGCCCATCACCGGCAGCAGGAGGCTGGCCAGCAGACCGGCGAGGAGGAGCGGAATGATCAGCAACGAGATATGTCCGAGCAACCAGATCAGCACCCCGGCAACCAGGACGATCAATCCCACCCGCCAGGCCCAGGCGGCCGAGAGGCTCAGCGCATAGGGGACGTCCCGGGCCAGCGCACGTTTCGAAACGTGGTCGTGGGCACCCTGAAGTGCTTCCGGGGACTTCCGCTGCGCGGGGCGAATCATGCTGCAATCTTTCCACACGTTCCTGACCGAATGACGCCGGATGACCACCCCGGGGATGACGGCGAACCGTCTGCCCTAGTTGTCCGAACAATTATCGGATATGTTTGAAACTGTTTGAAAAAGTTACTTTGGGAGGGTTGGATGCTGGCTGCTGAACGGCGGGACGCCATCGTCAACGAATTGGAGTCCAAACCGGCGGTTCGCGTCGCCTGGCTGGCGGATCGGTTCGGGGTGTCCGACATGACCATCCGGCGTGATATTGACGCTCTCGACGCCGCGGGTGCGTTGATCCGGGTCCACGGGGGCGCGACCCGCACATCGGCACTCAGCGCGCTCGAACCGGGCTTCTTGACCAATTCGGACCGGCAGTCAGCAGCGAAGAAGCTGATCGCGCAGGCAGCCAGCCGCCTGATCCGTCCCGGGATGACCATTGCCCTCACTGGCGGCACCACCGTGTACCAGCTCGCCGCCCTCCTGCCGGTGCAGGGTCCGTTGACCGTGTTGACCAATTCGCTGCCCGCAGCGGACCTGCTGCACAGCCTGACCGCGGACCGGCACGGCGGGGTCACCGTGCTCCTCACCGGTGGTGAACGGACTCCGTCCGAGGCGCTGGTGGGGCCACTCGCCACCGCCGCGGTCCGCGGCCTCAACGTGGACATCTGCTTCATGGGCGTCCACGGAATCCACCCCGATGCCGGAATCACCACACCCAACCTGGCCGAGGCTGACACGAACCGCGCGTTCGCGCAGCAGTGCGCCCGGCTGGTGGTCCTCGCTGACTCCACCAAGGTGGGAGTGGTCAGCCTGGCACACATCGCCGACCTGTCCGAACTCAATTGCGTGGTCACCGACGGAGCTGCGGCGGTCCGATCCGGCGCCACCGACGCCGTCGTCAATCCCCTTGCCGAACTGGCGCTGCACACCACCCTCCTCACCCCCGACACCGTTCCAGCCTAGGAAGCCCCATGACCCTGATCACCCCAACCCGGCTTTCCGATGGCCGGGAGCTGATTTACTTCGATGCGTCGGATGCGTCGGCTGCCCTTCACCGAGACCCGGGCGCCGTCGCCGATACCCGGGGGCTCCCGGCCCGTGGCGGAACCGGGGCTGCGCGCTTCGACGCGCTCACCGGGGAGTGGGTGGCCGTCGCGGCGCACCGACAGTCGCGGACGCACCTGCCACCAGCGGACCAGTGCCCGCTCTGCCCCACCACCGACCACAACCAGTCGGAGATCCCGGCGCCGGACTACGAGGTGGTGGTGTTCGAAAACCGCTTTTCATCGTTCGGCCCCTCCCTCGGCGGACTTCCCGAGGCCGCGGGGTGGGGCACCACTGCTCCCGCGCACGGCCGTTGCGAGGTGGTGGCCTTCGACGCCGCCCACGAGGGGTCCTTCGGGTCCCTCACCCCGGCCCGGGCCAGGACCGTCGTCGACGCGTGGGCGCACCGGACGGAGGCCCTTTCGGCGCTTGAGGGGATCCGCCAGGTCTTCTGCTTCGAGAACCGGGGCGAGGACATCGGTGTCACGCTCCTGCACCCGCACGGGCAGATCTACGCCTACCCGTTCATCCCGCCCCGCTCTGCAGTGATGGCCAAGGCAGCACGTGCGCATTACGACTCCGTCGACGGCAGGGAAACGCTGCTGGCAGGAATGCTGGGCGCTGAGCGGGACTCAGGCGAGCGCATGATCCTCGAGGGCAAGCACTTCAGCGCCTACGTCCCGTTCGCCGCCCGATGGCCCCTGGAGGTTCATCTGGTGCCGCATCGGCAGGTGGCTGATCTTGCGGCACTGGCCGACGACGAGCGGGACGAGCTGACCACTATCTACCTCGATCTGCTGGGCCGGGTCGACCGGCTCTATTCCACCCCCACCCCCTACATTGCGGCCTGGCATCAGGCGCCGCTCGACCCGATCCTGCGGCCCGCGAGCCGGCTTCATCTGCAGCTCACCTCTCCCCGGAGAGCTGAGGACAAGCTGAAGTTCCTGGCCGGATCAGAAGCCGCCATGGGTGCCTTCATCAACGACACCACCCCCGAACAGGTGGCCGCCAATCTTCGTGCCGCCGTCGCCCGACCAGCAGCCAGCGTGCCAACAGCAGACTTCCGATCACCAGCAGAGGACACTCCATGACGCCCCCCGTGACACCGGCAGCAACCGACCTTGCAGCAGCCTTCACCGAGCGGTACGGCGATGAACCGGCGGGGGTCTGGGCGGCGCCCGGCCGGGTGAACCTGATTGGCGAGCACACCGACTACAACGAAGGCTTCGTGCTGCCTTTCGCCATCGACCATTCAACGCGCGTCGCGGCGGCCCTCCGGACGGACCGGACGGTCCGGGTGGCGTCAACCTTCAGCGGTGCCGGCGAGGTGACGGTGAACCTGGACGAGCTGCAGCCGGGTAGCGTGACCGGCTGGGCAGCGTACCCAGTGGGAGTCCTGTGGGCGCTGGAGCAGGCGGGGCATCGGCTGCCCGGGTTGGACCTTTTGATCGACTCAAGCGTGCCGGTGGGCGCCGGCCTGTCCTCCTCGGCTGCCATCGAGTGCGCCGTCGCCGTCGCCGCCAACGAGCTGGCTGGCACTGGCCTCTCAGCACCGGAGCTGGCACTGGTGGGTCAGCGGGCCGAGAACGAGATGGTCGGTGCGCCGACCGGTGTGATGGACCAGTCGGCGTCGCTCCTTGGCCGATCCGGGCATGCAGTGTTCCTCGATTGCCGCAGTCTCAAGGCCCAGCTGGTGCCCCTCCCCCTCGCCGACGCTGGGCTGACCCTCCTGGTCATCGATACGCGGGTCAGCCATTCGCATTCAACCGGCGGCTATGCTGACCGGCGCGCGTCCTGCGAGCGGGGCGCCGAACTGATGGGGGTGTCCTCACTGCGCGAGCTACGGGTGGCGGATCTCGCCGAGGCCGCCGGAACTCTCGATGAGGAGACTTTTCGCCGAGTCCGGCATGTGGTGACCGAGAACGCGCGGGTTGAGGACATGGTCGGGATCCTGGCGGCCAAGGGGCCAGGGGCAATCGGGGCGCTGCTGGACGCAAGCCACGCCTCCATGCGGGACGACTTCGAAATCTCTTGCCCTGAGCTCGACCTCGCCGTCGACTCGGCCCGCAGTAACGGTGCCCTGGGTGCCCGGATGACCGGGGGCGGGTTCGGTGGCGCAGCGATTGCCCTGACACCCCACGACGACGTCGAGCGCGTCATCGCTGCCGTGGAGGAGGCCTTCGCCGCGGCGGGATACGCCGCCCCGGCGATCTTCGCGGTACTGCCGGCCGACGGCGCCGGGCGTCTTGCCTAAGCGTTCCTCACCTTAACGAGGATGGCGCCCCGCAGCAATCGCTGCGGGGCGCCATCCTCGTTAAGGCAGATGTACTGGTGCCGTATTTACTCGTTGCCACGCATGATGGCGATGACGCGGATGAACTCCACATACAGCCAGACCAAGGTGACGGTGAGGCCGAAGGCCGCAGTCCAGGAGTATTTCTGCGGTGCGCCGTTCCGCACACCGACGCTGATCGAGGTGAAGTCGATGACCAGCGAGAAGGCGGCGAGACCGATCGCGAAGATACCGATGACCAGACCGAAGGGGATGTCAGTACCCGGGATCGTAGCGCCGCGGAGGCCCCACGGGTCCTGGCTCACACCGAAGAGCATCAGGCCGAGGTTGATCAGGCTGAAGGCGGCGTAGCCGATGATGGCGATCATGAAGATCTTCATGCCTTTGGGCGACGCCCGTACCTTCCCGCTCCTGAAAAGCACGAGGGTGACGGCGAAGACGGTCAGCGTGCCGAGCAGCGCCTGCAGGGCGATGTTGGGGAACTGGGCCTCGAGGATCATGGTGAGCCCACCGAGGAACAGGCCCTCAAGGAATGCGTAACCAAGGATCAGCGCGGGGACAGGCTCACGTTTGAACGAGTTGACCAGGCCGAGGACCAGACCGCCGATCATACCGACGACCATCAGCGGTACAACGAGACCTGGGAGCAGGAACGCTGGGACGGCTGCACCCAGCAGGACCACGCCGATCGACAGGACCGTTTTGACGATGACGTCGTCGAACGTCATCCGCCCCATCTGCGAGGGACCAGCCGACGGCTGGTTGTACAGGTCCTCCATCTGGGTGGTGCTCATTGCGCTCTGGCCAGCGAGCGCCGTCGCGCCGTACCCTGCAGCATTGCTGCCTGCTGGATTGTCGCCGCGCGCAGCGGAACGGAAGTTCTTTCCGTTGAATACCGGATTGCCGCCAAGTGCCATGTGAACTAGTCCTCCAATGGGGGATGAATGTGGGTTTAACCTTACCAATCTCAACGCTCGCTGCCGCGTTTTGTTCCCCCACAGCACAGCGCCTCCCACCAGTCGTTACCCAATCGCTACCCGCAGGTAGCCATTTCGGTGTCAGGCGAAACACTGCGCGGGTAACATGAACTCACACTCGGTGACATGTGTCACAAGCCGTCCTTACTCCGCCGGATCGCCGGCGGGGCAGCCCATAGTGAGGTTCATAACTTGATAACCCGACCGACGCCTGCGTGGATCAGGAGGCTGCTGGTTTTCACAACCGGCCTCATAGCCATCCTGCTGCTCAGCGCCCCTGCTGCCCAGGGCTACCACCCGGGGACCCCTGCCACCGCTCCTAGCGCGCTGGTATCGTCATCAGTTCCTGCCGGCCAGGTCGTGGCCGAGGAGTTCACTGACCGGATCAGTGGTGTCCTCAGGAACGCCGACGGCCCCCTGCCCGACGTCACCATCTCGGTGACGGGCAACGGCTTTGAGGGTGAGGCCACCTCCGCCGCCAACGGATCCTGGTCCGTCGGTGTCCCCGAACAGGGCGCCTACGAGGTCACCCTCGACGAAGAAACCCTCCCCGAGGGCGCTAGTCTCGCTGAGGGTCAAGCCAATCCGCGAACGGTGACCTTCGCCGGCACCTCGAATGTCACCACCCTGTTCCTGTTTGGCGAAGGGATTGTGCTGACCACGACCAGTTTCTGGGACACCCTCGCTGAGCGCTCCCTCGCCGGGCTCAGCTTCGGCTTGCTGCTCGCACTGAGTGCTGTTGGCCTGTCCCTGATCTTCGGGACCACCGGACTGACGAACTTCGCGCACGGCGAGATGGTCACCTTCGGCGCCGTCGTTGCCTTCGGTTTCTCGGCCCTCGGGTTGCCCATCTTCGTTGCCATACCCCTGGCGGTGGTTGCTGGCGCACTCCTCGGCTGGGTGCAGGATGCCGGCCTCTGGAAGCCGCTGCGTCGCCGCGGTACGGGCCTGGTTCCCATGATGATCGTCAGCATCGGGCTTGCGCTGGCCCTGCGGTACATCATCCAGTTCAACTTTGGTGGCTCGACCCAGCAGTTGCCGGGAGCCCAGAGCCCCCGCCTGGACTTCGGCCCGGTATCCATCTCCCAGAACAACCTCAATTCCCTGCTGATCTCGCTGGTAGTCATTCTCCTCGTAGGATTCCTGCTGCTGCGCACCCGCATCGGTAAGGCTACGCGCGCCGTATCGGACAACCCGGCCCTCGCCGCGGCCTCCGGTATTGACGTGGACCGGGTGATCCGGATCGTCTGGATGGTGGGCGGTGCCCTTGCTGCGCTCGGCGGTATCCTGTGGGCGTATTACCGTCCCGGCGTCTCGTTCAACATGGGTCAGCAGATCCTGCTGCTCATCTTCGCCGGCGTCGTCCTCGGCGGACTCGGCACGGTGTTCGGCGCCCTCATCGGGTCCATCATCGTGGGATTGTTCGTCGAAATCTCAACCATCTGGCTGGAGGCGGACCTCAAATATGTGGGAGCGCTTCTGATCATGATTCTGGTCCTTCTGTTCCGGCCGCAGGGTATCCTCGGCCGTAAAGAGCGCGTCGGTTAGGGGCTCACACCATGGATTTCGGAAATATTCTTGCACTCGCCTTCGGCGAAATGATCAGTCCCACCACCGCCGCCTACGCTCTTGCGGCTCTCGGTCTGGCCGTCCACTTTGGTTATGCCGGGCTGCTGAACTTCGGCCAGGCCGGCTTTATGGCCGTGGGCGCCTACGGCTTTGCCATCTCCACCCTGACCTTCGACGCTCCCCTGCCGGTGGCCGTCCTGGTGGCGCTGACGGCATCGGTGCTCTTCGCGCTCATCCTCGGTATCCCCACCCTCCGTCTACGAGCGGACTATCTGGCAATCGTGACCATCGCGGCTGCCGAAATCGTCAGATACATCGTGACCACTAACGGGCTCACCGAGGTCACGGGATCCGCCAACGGACTCGCCGACTTCGAGAACGGGTTCTTTGGGTTGAACCCGCTCTCTCCCGGTACCTACAATGTGGGTCCCATCGCCATGAATGAACGTGACCTGTGGATCAGGATTGTGGGTTGGACCATCGTGGCCCTCGCCTGCCTGACCGTCTGGTTGCTCATGCGGAGCCCGTGGGGCCGCGTTCTCAAGGGCATCAGGGAGGACGAGAACGCTGTCCGCGCCCTGGGAAAGAACGTCTACGCCTACAAGATGCAGGCACTGGTCATCGGCGGCCTGCTCGGTTCCCTGGCCGGCATGATCTTCACGCTCCCCCGCGGAGCCGTCCAGCCGGCCAACTACGCTACCGAACTGACGTTCTTCCTCTATACCTGTCTCCTGCTGGGTGGCATGGCCACCGTTCTGGGACCAGTGATCGGCGCCATGATCTTCTGGGTGGTGCTGTCTCTGACTCAGGGACTGTTGTACGGAGCAATCGAAATTGGCGCCATTACCTTCCTGTCCAACGTGCAGGCCGGTCAGCTACGGTACATCCTTGTCGGTGTTGCCCTGATGCTGCTCATGGTGTTCAGACCCCAGGGAGTCCTGGGCAACAAAAAGGAGCTGGCGTTCGCATGACCGAACCACAGGAAACGCAGCCGGGTACCACCGAAGATCAGCGCCCGCCGAAGCACAGCGCAGCCGAGGAGCCAGTATCCCCGGGCGTCGCACCGGTCGACTTCATGACTGACACCCGCGACATCGCCGCGGGCGAGGTAGGCCCGGGGTGCCGTAAACGAGATCCCATCCTGGTCGCTGAGAAGGTGACGCGAACATTCGGGGGGATGAACGCCGTCGACGTCGAATATCTTGAGGTGCCCCGCAACAAGATCACCGCGCTGATCGGCCCCAACGGTGCAGGGAAGACCACCTTGTTCAATCTACTGACCGGGTTCGATACCCCCAACAGTGGGCAGTGGCGGTTCGATGACCAGAGCATCGCCGGCGTGCCGTCCTACAAGGTCGCACGGATGGGAATGGTGCGCACCTTCCAGCTCACCAAGGTCATGGGCAAGCTCAGCGTGATGGAAAACATGCGTTTGGGCGCCACCAAGCAGCCCGGCGAAAGCCTGGCGCGTGCCCTCTTCAAGGGAATGTGGGGCAAGCGGGAGAAGGAAATCACCGAGCAGGCCGACGTCCTGCTCGCCAAGTTCAAGCTCGACGAGAAGAAGGATGACTACGCGGCGTCGCTGTCCGGCGGCCAGCGGAAACTGCTCGAGATGGCGCGGGCGCTGATGGTGAAACCCGTCCTGGTCATGCTTGACGAACCGATGGCCGGCGTCAATCCTGCGTTGACCCAGTCGTTGCTGGACCACATCAAGAACCTCAAGGCCGATGGCATGACGGTGCTGTTCGTCGAACATGACATGCATATGGTCCGGCACATTGCTGACTGGGTGGTGGTCATGGCGGAGGGCAAGATTGTCGCCGAAGGGCCACCAGAGGTGGTTATGAAGGACAAGGCAGTGATCGACGCCTATCTCGGGGCCCACCACGACGTCGACCTCGGGGATTCGAAGGGCGTGGAAATGCTTGAGGTGGAGCTTGCTCAGGATGAGGACTCCGTCGTCGGGACCGCCGACGCCGGAATACTCGCCAATCCCGGCGGTACCCCGCCGGAGATGGGCCAGGCGGGCGCCACCCCCACGCATAGCACCGAGCCAGATTCTGCACCTGACAGCAAGGAGAACCGACCATGAGCGAGGACAACAGCACATCGGTGGTCAAGGTCACTGATCTGGTGGCCGGGTACCTGCCGGGGGTGAACATCCTCAACGGGTGCAGTATCGAGGCCCGCTCCGGCGAGCTGATCGGCATCATTGGACCCAACGGCGCTGGCAAGTCCACGCTGCTGAAGGCCATGTTCGGGCTGGTGAAAGTCCATTCCGGCACTGTAGTGGTCAGGGATAAGGACATCACCGGGCTCAAGGCCAATAAGTTGGTGAGCCAGGGCGTGGGCTTCGTGCCACAGAACAACAATGTGTTCTCGACCCTGACCATCGAGGAGAACCTTGAGATGGGCATGTACCAGCGGCCCAAGGACTTCAAGAAGCGGTTTGAGTTTGTGGCCGATCTGTTCCCCGAACTGGGGAAGAGGCGGGCACAGCGGGCCGGGTCACTGTCCGGCGGCGAGCGCCAGATGGTAGCGATGGGGCGCGCACTCATGATGGATCCAGCGGTCCTGCTGCTGGACGAGCCCTCAGCCGGTCTGTCTCCGGTGAAACAGGATGAAACCTTCCTGCGGGTGCATGAGATCAACCGGGCAGGGGTGTCAGTGATCATGGTCGAGCAGAACGCCCGCCGTTGCCTCCAGATCTGTGACCGGGCCTACGTGCTGGATCAGGGCAAGGACGCGTACACAGGCACCGGCCGTGAACTCATGAAGGATCCGAAGGTGATCCAGTTGTATCTGGGCACCCTCGCCGACACCGCGTAGCAGGCTGTCAGTACCCTGAACGCCCGGCTGGATAATCCAGCCGGGCGTTCTGCGTTAACGGGCGGCCCGCCCTCCTCGCCGAGCTGTGGGACAAGGCGACTTGGAGCCCTGCAGATCCACTGTGGAGTCTCATGACTTAATGGACAGTTCTGTCTCAGGACATCGTGGACACTTCCGGGGTGTTGGGTCGCGGCATGAGCAAATTCGATCCGGATATCAAGATCCGGCACTTGGTAGCGACGTGGCCTGAGGACGCCCCACGTGGTGCGGTGACGCAGTTCTGTCGACGCCATGGGTGTTCTCGGGCATGGTTTTATAAGATCCGGGCTACAGCCCTGGAATCAGGGCCACTGAAGGCGATGGAAACCGGGACCACCAAACCCGACACCAGTCCGGCCAGAGTAGGTGCTGGCACGGTGGAACTGGTCCTGTTGGCCAGAGAATCGCTGAAGCAAGCCGGCTACGACCATGGGCCCTTGAGCGTGGCCGCGAAACTACGCCGGCAAGGGTTCGAACCTCCGTCTCGGGCGACGCTGGCCCGGATCTTCACCCGGGCCGGGGTCGTGATTCCCGAGCCGCGAAAAAAGCCACGCAGCGCCTACCGACGATTCGTTTACCCGAGCCCAACGGGTGCTGGCAGATCGACTCGACGGAATGGCTTCTGGCCAGCGGTGCGAGGGTCGCGATTTTCCAGCTTATTGATGACCATTCCCGCCTCGCGCTGGCTTCGCTCGTAGCCCGCGCGGAGACGTCCGAAGCAGCCATCCGGGTCGTGAAAACCGCCATTGAACGCCACGGAGTCCCACAAAAGTTCTTATCCGACAACGGGGCAGCATTCAATCCCACCCGTCGAGGGAAAAGTGGTGCGCTGGTGGAATACCTGAAGTCACTGGGCGTCGAACCGATCACCGGTAAGCCCTACAAACCGACCACACAAGGCAAAAACGAACGCTTCCACCGGACCCTGCACCTGTTCCTGAACAAGCGACCGGCAGCTGCCACCATGGACGAACTCCAACCACCATCGACGTGTTCGACCGCTATTACAACACCGAACGCGAACACCAGGCGCTACCATCAGGGACCACACCATTCGAGGCCTGGAACGCGACTACCATAGCCGAACCACCC
This sequence comes from Arthrobacter sp. CAN_A1, assembly GCF_015751665.1. Lineage (NCBI taxonomy): Bacteria > Bacillati > Actinomycetota > Actinomycetes > Micrococcales > Micrococcaceae > Arthrobacter > Arthrobacter sp. CAN_A1. The sequence goes on from NZ_JADOUR010000005.1 coordinate 96,012, forward strand.
CAACCTCCTGCACCGGAAACCACGACAATTTCACCACGACGCAGCGTCCGTCGCACCGCCAACCTCAACGGCGAAGCAACCGTCGTGGGCACCCGCTTCAAACTCGGGAAGGAATACATCGGCCAGGAAATTCACGTCATCTATGACGACCACACCATCATGTTCTTCGACTCCCGGGGAACAGAAATCACCCGCCACCAACGACCCCCACGCCTCACAAGATACATCGGCAACAACAAACCACGAGGCTTCATGGCAAACCAAGTGTCCACGAAGTCCTGAGACATGACACCCCTGCAGATCCACCGGAGCTCACTCCTCGGCGCAGCAAAACGGTCGTTGCACCTCCCCATAGTGCGGGAGGTGCAACGACCGTTTGTGGTGCGAGTGTGGAGCTGGTTCGTTCAGTTGAACTGACTAGTCTGCTTAGAGTGATCCAGCTTCGGAGCGGCTCGGCTGAGGAGTGTTGTTCTCGTCGAACGCGTAGATCCCGATGAATGCCTCGGTAGGATCACCGTTTTCGTCGAATGTGATCGGACCGGAGATACCGTCGTAGTCGATGTCTCCACCGTCGCGAAGCAGCGTGACACAGCCTGCGAAGTCAAAGCACTTCTCGCCATCCTTGGAGACGCCTTCAAGCTCAGCGGCGATTGACGGGCCGTCTGTGGCACCCGCTGCCTCGGCAGCCAGAGCGATCAGGTTGACTGAGTCGTAGCTTTCACCTGCGTAGTTCCAGACAGTGAGCGCTGGGTCGATTTCCGCCAGTGAGGCGCGGAACTCGTCGCCCGCGAAGGAGCCGGGCTGGGTGCCCTGAGCGCCTTCCATGGTGCCCGGATCAAGGTCTTCGCTGTAGTCGGCGGTGTTGCCGTCAACAAAGAACATGGTGGTCGGGTCCACGCCCTGCTGGGTCAGCAGTGGAACGATGCTGGTCGCCTGGTCGAAGCTGATAACCACAATCGCATCGGGCTCGGCAGCTACCACTGCGTCGACCTGGCTGCTGAACTGCGAGTCACCCTCGTTGAACATTTCGCTCGCGACCACCTGGCCACCTGCGCCTTCAACTGCTTCGGTAACGCTGGCTTCCAGCCCGGTGCCATAGGCATCGTTCAGGACGACCATGCCGACCGTCTGTGCACCACATTCCATAATGTAGTTACCCAGCACCCGGCCCTGCAGTACGTCAGAAGGCGCAGTGCGCCAGTACAGGCCGTCGTCGTCCCAGTCAGTGAAGTCTGGCGAGGTGTTGGCCGGGGACATCTGGAGTACCCCAGCACCAGTGATCTGGTTGATCACAGTCTGCGATACGCCAGACGATGCCGCACCGATGATGGCGCTGACGTCCTGGGAGAGCAGATCGGTGACGGACTGGGTGGCGATGTCAGTTGTCGTGTCACCCGAGTCACGATGGACGATCTCAACATCCGCGCCCAAAACGCCGCCGGCCTCGTTGATCTCCTGAACCGCGAGGTTGGTGCCTGCAATTTCGGGTGGGCCGAGGAACGCCAGTGCGCCAGTGGTTGGGAGGATGGATCCGAGGATCAATGGTGTGTCAGTAGTGCTAGTGGCCTCAGGGACAGCGGACGGGTCCCCCTTCGGGTTGGCCTCGGGCGCTTCGCCGCCCTGGCTCTCCGGGCAGCTAAGCCCGGTTGCGGCGGGTGCGGCTGAGGTTTCGCCGCCGTCTCCTTCAGGAGTCGATCCGCCGCAGGCAGATGCGAAGAGCGCGATGCCCAGCCCCAGGGCAGCGACCTTCGCCACGCGCGGTGCATTGTCCCCAATGCCGAACCGCACGGAGTTGCGTGTTGCAGTCATGTATGTTTTCTCCTCGACCGAAAGGCATTCTGTGCCTTTGATGCGATCACCAGGTGTTCCTGGTATGTAGAAAAGCTAATGCAAAAATGTGTCGAAACTAAGCAATTACGGTCACATCCTTGTAACGCTCGCCACAGAGGGGTACAACGACGATGAAATCACCGTCGTCAAACGGGGGTTACTGTGCCCCAGGTCAGACTCGAACTGACACTGAACAGATTTTAAGTCTGGTGCCTCTGCCATTGGGCTACTGGGGCGTGACGGACTGAAGCGTCTCCCTCAGAATACGTGATCGTGGGCGAGGGTGTGATCCGGATGCCGCGGTGAAGGTCCCTCGGGACGCTGTCAGAGCCGCGTGAACGGCCTCGCGTAGGTGAATGTCCCCTAGGCTATGCTGGCGCCATCGAGGGCCCTGATCATGAAGTAGTCGGCCCAGGACGGATCCGGCGCCGCCACCCCGCTCGCGGTCCCCAGGCGAATCGGGAGGTTCATTCCGCCAAGGTTAGTCGCGAACCAATGGGTGCGGCATGACCGTCCTAGAACGAAGCTCAAACCCAAAAACCCCCTTCGCCAGATCTCACGATCGGCGAAGGGGGTGGGTGATGCGGGGTGGGTGACGCGGGGTCTAGCTTTTGGCGGACTCACTATAGGAGTCGCTCTTGGCGGCGCCCGAACTGGCCGGAGCCGAACTGGCCGGAGCCTCGACCTTCCGCGGCGGCGGGGTAGCAGCCTCACGGAACTGGCGCTTGGGAGTCTGCAGATCCATCAGCTGGGTGGTATCGCGACCGAAGACGAAGCTCAGAATCCAGCTGATGACCACCCTGAACTTGCGCTCGAACATGGGCATTGCCATGCCGTGGTACCCGCGGTGTGCCAGCCAGGCAGGGAGACCGCGCATGCCGAATCCCATAATGTTGGCAACACCCTTGTACTGGCCAAAGCCAGCAACAGCGCCGAGGTTCTTGTGCTTGTATTCCTTGACCCGGCCCACTCCGTTGTTCTGCGCATAGATGTTCTTCGCGAGGAGTTTGGCCTGACGCACAGCGTGCTGGGCGTTCGGAACGCAGAACCCGCCGACGCCGCCGCCGGTCAGGTCAGGAACCGCAGAGACGTCTCCTGCGGTCCAGGCGTTCTCAAGGGGGCCGTTGTCGCCGGTGATGCGCAGTTCGGCGTTGGCGCGAATGCGCCCACGCTCGTCGATGGGGAAGTCGGAGGACCTGACCATCGGATTCGCCTGCACACCTGCGGTCCAGATCAACGTGTCAGTCTCGAACTCGTCGGCAGGAGTCTTGTCCGGCATATTGATGAGCTTCAGCCGGCCGTCCACTGCACTGGCCAGCGAGGTGTTCAGCAGCACCTGGATGCCACGGGACCGCAGGTGGGCAACCACCCACACTGCCTGGGACTCGGTGACCTCCGGCATGATCCTGCCCATGGCCTCCACCATGACGAACCTCAGGTCCGAGTGCTCAAGGCGGTCGTTCTTCCTGACAGCAGCGCGGGCAAGGTCTTCAATTTCGGTGATGGTCTCAATGCCCGCAAAACCGCCGCCGACGACGACGAAGGTCAGTGCCCGGTCCCGCTCGGGGCCGGCAGCCATCAGCGACGCGGTCTCAATGCGCTCGAGGAGCTGGTTGCGCAGGGCGACCGCTTCCTCGATGGTCTTCAACCCAATTCCCTGGTCCTTGAGACCGTCGATCGGGAACGTCCTGGTGATGGAGCCCGCTGCCATGACGACGTCGCGGTACGTCAGCTCGAACGGCTCGCCGCCGTCGGCAGGGGCGATCGTCGCAGTGCGGCTGGCGTGGTCAATGCTGGTGACCTTGCCGGTGATCAGCTCGGTCTGCTTGAGGTGGGTGCGGTGCGACACCACAGCGTGGCGGGCCTCAATGTTGCCACCGGCCACCTCGGGAAGGAAGGGCTGGTAGGTCATGTAGGGCAGCGGGTCCACCAGGGTGACAATGCCACCGTGGGACTTGATCTTTTTCTGCAGCTTGTGGGCCACATAAAGACCAACGTAGCCGCCACCGACTACAAGGATGCGCGGACGATCGGAGAACTGTTGATTCAGTGCCATGCCTCGATGGTACCGGACTTTGTGAAAATCTTCACTAACTTTACGTCACCTTCGGAAACCCGGCTTCCGGCGGGCTGGTCAGGCGCGGGGAGCGGCCGTGTCGAGAGAGTCAGTATCGGCGCTATCGTCGTCCGGATTGGCCAGCGCTGACCGTCGGGCGCGCAGCACCGCGACAGTTCCGGCGCCGAGCACCACGACGATCAGCCCGGCGAATCCCAGCACAATGGCCGCCGGTAGCCCCCCGGACGTAGCCGATGGGTCTTCGGCGACCGGCACCTCGGGTTCAGGGATGTCGACGGCGGTAGCCTCGCTGGTGGGCGCGTCAGGTTCCGGGGGTGGAGCCGGTGCGCCCCTGCGGTAGATCTCGATGAATTCCGCCATGCTGCCGAGAAGGTTTTCCTCGGGGACGGCAAGGTCGTCATTGACTGCCGCAGCGACGTCGAGGATACCGTACCCGTAGATGGTGTCCCGTTCAGCACCTTCCGCTCCGGCGTCCTGGGCCGTCAGCAGGATCCGGTTGACCACCTGGGCCGCGGAAAGGTCAGGATATTTTGATCGGATCAGCGCGGCTGTTCCGGCGACCAGGGGTGCAGCTCCCGAGCTGCCTGACCAGTCGGCGTATACACCGCCGGGAAGTGCTCCTACGAGATTCTCAGCGGGAGCGGCCACCCCGATACTGATTCCCTCCGAGGATGATTCGCGGCTTGCTTCGCCCTCCCGGTCCAGGCCAGCGACGGCGAGGACTCCCGGCATCGTGGCCGGAGCACCGACCTGCAGGGAACCCCCGGCACGGTTACCGGCAGCTGCAACGATCACCACATCGTTTTGCTCGGCATACAGGAACGCTTCATCCCAGCTTTCGGGCCAGGTGGGCGAGGTGCTTCCCAGCGACATGTTGATGACCTGGGCACCATTGTCCACCGCCCAGCGCACAGCGTTGGGGATTTGGGTGTCGATGCTGATTCCCGCAGGGTTGGGCCCCTTGGTCTCGCCCTCGATCCAGACAGAGACGGCAAGAAGTTCGGACTCCGGGGCAACCCCCACAATGCCGTCCGCCCCGCGCCCGTAGGTGTCCGGCCCGGTGGTCGCAACAGGTTCCGGCGACGGGGTTTCCTGATCCGAGCCCTCATCCGCCCCGTCATCGTCGGGTGACGGAGAGGGGCTCGGTGGCGGGTCGGGAAGATGGCCCCGCCCAGCCAACAGGCTGGCGACCAGCGTGCCGTGCTCGGCTACCTCGCCGATCCCGAGCTGACCGTCGGGCTGCCCGGACCCTGAGACGTCGGTACCGCCCACCACCACACCGTCCAGATCGGGGTGCGAGCCGTCGACGCCACTATCAATCACAGCAACGCGGACGCCCTCGCCCTTGGTGGTCTCCCAGGCCTCGACAATCCCGTAATCCTCAAGCCAGTACTCGCGTTCCCGCAGGTCGTCGGCCGCTGCCGGCGCCGCGGGCAGGAGAGCGGTGGCCACGGCAACCCCCACCAGGCAGGCGGTGGCGCGCAGCCGGCTACTGAGTGCACCGCGAGAGCTGGTCACTTGTTAACTTTCCTGGTCTCGCCGAGGGCAATTCCGTCAAGAATATCGTGTTCGCTGGCGATGAAGGTTGCCACCCTGCCGTCGGTGGCGGCCATCAGGTGCGCGGTGATGGTCCGCCAGATCAGCGCTCCGGCCCCGATAACGTCAACGCGTCCGGGATGCATGTATGGCAGGTCGGCACGCCGGTCACGGCTCATCCCCAACAGCTCGGAGGCAGCGTCCCAGACCCGTTCCTGGGGCAGCTCGGCTCCATGAATGTCGGCTGACCGGTACTCGGGCAGGCCCAGCGCGTGAGCGGTGATGGTGGTGATACTGCCCGCCACGCCAATCACCTCGGTGACCTTGCTGAAAGGGACGTCGAGCGCCGCCTCAGCGACCAGTCGCCGCACTTCCGCTTCCATGGTGGCGATCTCCCCGGGGGTGGGCGGGTCCGAGGCGAGGTACCGCTCGGTGAAGCGCACGCATCCCATGTTCATACTGCGTGAGGCCACGACGCCGCCGGCGTTACCGACGACGAACTCAGTGCTTCCGCCGCCCAGGTCGACGACGAGGACGAGCGATTCCCCGGCATCTGCCACCGCCGGCGACAACACGCTGAGAGCGCCGTCGAAGGACAGCCCCGCTTCCTCGTCACCACTGACCACCTCGGGGCTCACGCCCAGCAGTTCACGGATCCCGGCGGCGAATTCTTCCCGGTTTTCAGCGTCACGCGTTGCCGACGTGGCGACGAACCGGACCCGGTCCGCGCCGTGCTGCTGGATCAGCTTCGCGTACTCGCGGGCGGCGGCGAAGGTGCGTTCCAGCGCGGCGTCGGATAGCCGTCCGGTAGTGTCAACGCCTTCGCCCAGCCTGACCACCCGCATGAGGCGGACGACGTCGGTGAGTGTCCGGCCGTCGTCGTCGACGTCGGCAATGAGGAGCCTGATCGAGTTGGTCCCGCAGTCAATCGCAGCTGTACGCATCAGGGCCGCTCCGGTCTGGTGGTTTCTGTAGTGGGTGCTGTGGTGGTTCCGGCGGCAGCATCGGCGGCCAGACGGCGGTTGGCCCGTTTGGTCTCCAGTTCCCCGGGGGTGAGACCCTGGGTGCGGGTATGCCGGCTCAGTTCCCGGTCGGGGGTAGAGCCCTCGGTGTCCCAGGCCCCCGCGCAGTAGCAGGCGTCGCGGGTCCACCACTGTGCAATGCCAGCAATGGCTTCATCACCGAGCGGGTTGACGCCGGGACCGGCGGCGAGCGAATGGCCAACCAGGACGTGCAGACACTTCACCCGGGTGGGCATTCCCCCCGCCGATACACCATCGATTTCCGGCACCGGACCAGTCCCTGACCGGTCGCCGATGGCCTTCCTGACCTGCAGGTAGTGCTGGTGGGCCGCCTCGTAGGTCTTTGCGAGCACCGGGTCGCGTTCCAGCCGTTCGGTCATCTCCGCCATCAGGCCCGACGCTTCGAGGCGGGACACCGCTGCCGTAATGATCGGGTGGGTCAGGTAGTAGGTGGTGGGAAAGGGAATGCCGTTGGACAGCCGGGGGGCGGTGGTGGCCACCAGCGGGTTGCCGCAGATGCAGCGGGCACCGATCTCCACAACATCGCGCACGGGTCGGCCGAGCTGGCGGCTGAGGGTGTCAAGGTCAGACGGAGTCAGCTCGGTGCTGGGCGCAGAATCCATGCGGGGTCCTACCTTTCGTGATGGAGGGCTGGAGTAGGGGCGGGGCGCGGGCGTCCCGGGGTGACCGTGAGGCTAGGAATCGGTTGCCGAACGTTCGATTGAGTCCCACAGCGCGTCGACCCACGGTAGGTCCTGCGGGGCGTCGCCTGAGGATCCCACTGCTTCCTCGCCGGGTGCGGTGTCGCCGACCACCACGTACCGGGTTTCTCCGGGCATGACCAGGAAGATCCGTTCACGGGCCTGTGCCTTGATGTAGGCCGGGTCCTCCCACCGGGCAAGTTGCTGCTGGGACTCGACCTGGGTTTGCTCGAGTGCCGCGATCTCGTCTCGCAGGGTGTTAAGTTCGCCCTGCTGGAGGAGGTAGGTGCGCACTGACGGTGCCAGCAGCACCGTGATGGTCACCAGCACTACGGCCAACGCCAGAAGCCGGCCGGAGAAGGACTTGGCCGGGATCGGCTTGGCATCCTCGGCCGGGACGATGGCTGGCGTTTCCCGCTTGAACGGCTGGCGTGCACGCCGAATGGCTCCGGCCAGCTGCAGCCGTTGCTGGGCCCGCGCTTCGGAGGGAGTCAACGGAGCAGCCGCCGGGGGCACCGCGGTGGCGCGTGGGGCTTTGGCAGGACCGGTGGAGCGTGGGGCTTTGGCAGCACCGGAGGCTGCAGCTTTCGGGGCCGGCCGCACCGGGGGCCGGGCCCGGGGTTCGCGGTGCTGGTCCTCGGATGCTGGGGATAATGGCATCCGAGGACCAGCGCTGCGCGGCACCTTGGGGCGGCGGGTCGACATCCAAACTCCTCTAAATCCTCGGTCAGGGATAAGTGGCCGGTGGGCCATCCCTGTTAACGAGGGTAACCGCCGCTGCTGGTAACTAGGCTGTGAAACGCGGGAAGGCGCCACGTCCTGCGTAGCGTGCGGCGTCGTCGAGCTCTTCCTCGATCCGCAGCAACTGGTTGTACTTGGCGACCCGCTCGGACCGCGCCGGAGCGCCGGTCTTGATTTGCCCGGCGTTGGTTGCCACGCAGATGTCGGCGATGGTGGTGTCCTCGGTTTCACCCGACCGGTGGGAGGTGATGGTCGTGTACCCGGAGCGCTGGGCAAGGGAGATTGCGTCAAGCGTTTCGGTGAGCGTACCGATCTGGTTGACCTTCACAAGCAGCGAGTTGGCGGTGTCGGCGTCGATACCCCGGGCGAGGCGCACCGGGTTGGTGACGAAGAGGTCGTCGCCAACGAGCTGGACCTTTGAACCGATCTGCTCGGTCAATGCCTTCCAGCCCTCCCAGTCCTCCTCATCCAGGGGATCTTCGATGGAGACCAGCGGGTAGTCGCGGACCAGTTCGCCATAGTACGTGTTCATCTCCGCAGTGGTCCGGGCCTTGCCCTCGAAGTGGTACGCGCCGTCGGTGTAGAACTCCGATGCTGCGACATCCAGTGCCAGCGCAATGTCCTTGCCCGGCGTGTAGCCGGCGCGCTTGATGGCGGTGGTGATCAGGTCAAGGGCCGCCCGGTTGGATGGCAGGTTCGGAGCGAATCCGCCCTCGTCGCCGAGTCCGGTGGCCAGGCCCTGCTCCTTGAGCACTGACTTCAGCTCGTGGTACACCTCGACACCCCAGCGGAGGCCTTCGGAGAAGGACTCGGCACCGAGGGGGACAATCATGAACTCCTGGACGTCGACGTCGGAGTCGGCGTGGGAGCCGCCGTTGAGGATGTTCATCAAGGGGACAGGAAGGACATGGGCGTTGGGGCCGCCGAGGTAGCGGTAGAGCGGCAGCTTCGATGATTCGGCGGCGGCGCGGGCGATGGCCAGTGACACGCCCAGCATCGAATTGGCGCCAAGGCTCGACTTGTTCTCGGTGCCGTCAAGGTCGATCATGGCCTGGTCGATGGCTCGCTGGTCGGTCGCGTCGAAACCGAGGAGTGCAGGCTGGATCTGTTCGATCACTGCTTCGACGGCCTGCAGAACGCCCTTGCCGAGGTAGCGTGCCTTGTCGCCGTCCCGGCGTTCGTTGGCTTCGAAAGCACCGGTGGAGGCGCCGGAGGGAACTGCTGCGCGGCCGAACGTGTCGTCGTCGAGCAATACCTCTACCTCAACGGTGGGATTGCCGCGGGAATCAAGGATTTCACGTGCGTGGATGGCGTCAATGATGGCCATGGGAATGCTCCTTCGGTCCGGGGATAGGTAATCGCAATGCGTCCGGTCAGGGCTGACCTGACCGGGTTGGGGTCTCGGTGACGGGGTCTCCCCCAAGCCTAGTGGAAACGGCGGCACCGGCGCCGATCGTGTCCTCGGCTTGCCTGGCCCGCTGCTGGAGCCGGAGCACCGCGGACCGGAGGGCGCGCTCCGGGTCCAGCCCCTCAGCGGTGGCCTGCTGGACCACTGACAACAGCAGGTCGCCGAGGTCCTCCTCGGTGTGCGGCGCGGTGGGCAGGCCAGCGGCCTCCGGCACCGGTTCAGCAGTCCGTCGGAGGGTTTTCGCCGCCAGGGCCAGCGCTGGCAGCTGGGTGGGGATGCCGTGGAACGGGTCGGCGCGCTGCGGTTCTTCGGCACGCTTGACCTGATGCCAGGTGCCGATGATGGACTCGACGGTTGCCGGGAAACTCGCCTGTAGCGTGCCGTCGGGGGTGAAAACGTGAGGGTTGCGCCGGATCATCTTCCGGGTCAGCCCGTCAACCACGGCCGAGAGGTCGAAGCTGCCCTGTTCGCGTTGCAGCTGGGCGTGCAGGACCACCTGCAGGAGGACGTCGCCCAACTCCCCACGCAGGTGGCCGGTCGCTCCGGCCTCCCCCGGATCACCGGCGTCGAAGGCGGCGAGGGCATCGACCAGCTCATAGCATTCCTCCACCAGATACTCGACCAGTGAGGCGTGAGTGAGCGCGCCCATCCACGGGCAGTGTTCCCGCAGTTGGGCCACCACCTCCACCAGCCGGTCCAGCGGATGCTGGCCAGCCGGGGAGGTGGGACCCGGTACTGACTCAGGCATCGGCGCGAAGAAAACCTTCGGTGATGTAGTCGGCCAGGGCCTCACGGTCCTCCAGCGGCAGGAAGGCCGCGTCGACCGCGTTGAGGGTCAGCTGCAACAGGTCATCCATGTCGTAGTCGAAGGTTTCAGTGAGGAGGTCAAACTCATCGGTCAGAGTGACCCCACTCATCAGGCGGTTGTCGGTGTTGACCGTGACCTTGAACCCGAGCTGGAACAGCAGGTCGATAGGGTGGCTGGCGATGTCCCCGCCGAACGCCGCGATCGCACCGGTCTGCAGGTTCGAGGAGGGGCACACCTCAAGGACAATGCCGCGGTCCCGGACCCAGGAGGCCACCTGGCCCAGGGAGACGACGCCGAGTTCCGGCTCGTCGCTCTCGGCGTCGTACTCAATCTCGATGTCCTCGGCGATGCGGACCCCGTGACCGAGGCGGAGCGCGTGCCCGTGCACCAGCGCATCGACGATGCTGTCCAGGCCGGCGGCCTCGCCAGCATGCACTGTGACGGGGAACTGGTGTTCGGCCAGGTAGGTGAAGGCGTCCTTGAACCGGGAGGGCAGGAACCCGTCCTCGGCGCCGGCAATGTCGAAGCCGACGGCGCCCTTGTCGCGGTGCCTGACGGCCAGTTCGGCGATTTCCTGGCCGCGGTCGGCGTGCCGCATGGCGGTAATCAGTTGACCCACCTGGATGGCCCTGCCCCCGGCGACGACGGCGTCGACTCCCTCGTCGAGGCCCTGCTGGACCGCCTCAACTGCGTCGTCGAGGCTCAGACCCTGGGTGAGGTGCTGTTCCGGCGCCCAGCGCACTTCGCCGTAGACAACGCCGTCGTCGGCAAGGTCCTCCACGAATTCGCGGGCTACCCGGATCAGGCCGTCACGGGTCTGCATCACGGCGATGGTGTGGTCGAAAGTCTCAAGGTAGCGGACCAGCGAGCCGGAGTTGGCTGATTCGCGGAACCATTCGCCCAGGGCCACGGCGTCGGTGGAGGGCAGCGGGTGGCCCACCGCTTCGGCTAGCTCGATGATGGTGGACGGGCGCAGACCGCCGTCGAGATGGTCATGCAGGGACACCTTGGGCAGGCTCCGCAGGTCGAAGGAAAGGTCGGTCGCTGGGGAGATGATTGGCTCAGTCACTTCACTTACCTTACGCGAGGTGTGGTGCCGGTCCTACTGGTGGGAGACACAATTATCGGCTGTCCGAGTGGCCTATGGGCTGTCCGAGTGGACCCGGGTTTGCTCGGGACGCATCGGCGTTGAGCCACGGACGGCGGCAATGATCCGGTCTACGACGATCCCAAGAATCACGGCGATCCCGATGGCCACCATTACTCCGAGCAGATGATTGTGCTCAAACCAGGCGCCGGCGACGACGCCGATGCCTACTGAGTAGGTCGACCACACCACAGCAGAGAGGGCGGTCAACGCGACGAAGCGTCGGCGTGAGTACCCGGTCGCACCGGCCGTGAGATTGACGGCGACGCGTCCGATCGGGATGAACCGGGCCACGAGAATCAGCGACGCGGCACGTTTCTGCAGTTCATACCCAGCCCACCCGAACGAGCGTTGCATTCGGGCCGATCGCATCCAGCGGAACCTGTGGATGCCGATCGCCCGTCCCATCGCATAGGCAATGTTGTCGCCGATGAATGCCCCAAGGCACGCAGCGATGATCAGGAACCACGGGTTGGGGACACCCTGGGTGAGGACGAGGGAGGCGAGGCCCACCACCACCGATTCGCTGGGGAAAGGGGGAAAGAACCCGTCGACGGTGCAGCAGATGAACACCAGGAGATAGACCCAGGGTAGCTCCGCGGTGCTGAGGATGAAGGTGCTGACCGCGTTCAGGGCTGTGATGACCGAGTCCACGTGTGGCCCACCCCCTTCATCCCGCTCGCTGGCTGTTCGACAGTTCTCACGATGCCATCCGGCGGGGGTCGCCACCATGGGTGGTGACCCTGACCCAACCCCTGTTTACGCGACGTAGGCGGTGGGTTGGGTCAGTGCCGGAGTGTTCGGTCGCTGTGATAATCCAACGTTAGGGTGCCGCGGGTAGGCGCCGCGTCGACCGTTCGGCTGATCTTTGCGCCGCCCGCGTCCACCCATAGGGGGACCTGGGTGGGGGAACAGGCGGCGCGGCGTCAGGGTGGGTAGGGCTTCGGGGTTAGGCTTCGGCGATCCGGTCCAGGATGAGCTGCGCGGCGGGCCGGGATCCTTCGGGGGCGATGACGACGGCGCCCTCCAGCGCCTCGCGTGCCCGTCCGAATTTCTCTGGCGTATCGGTGAGCAGGGTCATCAGTGGCTCCCCCGCGCGCACCAACGCACCGGGCTTGGCGTGCATCCGGATTCCCGCTCCGGCCTGGACAGCGTCTTCCTTGCGCGCACGCCCCGCTCCGAGGCGCCACGCGGCAATGCCGACGGACAGGGCATCGAGTTCCACCAGCACGCCATCGGCTGGCGCGTACACGGTTTCCGATTCCCTGGCGACGGGAAGCTCCGCGCGCGGGTCTCCGCCCTGGGCTTCGATCATGGCGTTCCAGACGTCCATGGCTCGTCCGTCCTTGAGTGCTGCTGCCGGGTCAGCGTCCCGGACCCCGGCGCAGGCGAGCATTTCCTCGGCCAGCCTGACGGTCAGCTCCACCACGTCCTGCGGACCGCCGCCGGCGAGCACCTCAACCGATTCCTGCACCTCAATGGCGTTACCGGCGGTAAGACCCAGCGGTGTCGCCATATTGGTGAGCAGGGCAACAGTGTTGACTCCCGCGTCGAGGCCAAGCGCCACCATGGTGCTGGCCAGCTCGCGGGCCTGGTCAAGGTTCTTCATGAACGCGCCGCTGCCCACCTTGACGTCGAGGACCAGCGAGCCGGTGCCCTCGGCGATCTTCTTGCTCATGATGGACGAAGCGATCAACGGGATGGCTTCGACGGTGCCGGTGACGTCACGGAGCGCGTACAGCTTTTTGTCGGCCGGGGCGAGGCCCGCACCGGCAGCGCAGATCACCGCTCCGACGTCAGCCAACTGTCGCATCATCTCGTCGTTGCTGAGGTCCGCGCGCCAGCCGGGGATGGACTCCAGCTTGTCCAGCGTGCCGCCGGTGTGGCCGAGGCCCCGCCCCGACAGTTGCGGGACGGCAACACCAAAGACCGCCACCAGGGGTGCCAGGGGCAGAGTGATCTTGTCGCCCACTCCCCCGGTCGAGTGCTTATCGCTGGTGGCCTTGCCCAGGGACGAGAAGTCCATGCGCTCGCCCGAGGCGATCATCGCCGTCGTCCATCGGCTGATCTCGGCGCGGTCCATCCCGTTGAGCAGGATCGCCATGTTGAGGGCGGCCATCTGCTCATCAGCGATGGCGCCGCGGGTGTAGGCGTCGATGGTCCAGTCGATTTGCTCCGGGCTGAGGGTACCGTTGTCCCTTTTGACGCGGATGATGTCGACGGCGTCGAACTGCTCAGACATGTACTGGGTGTCCTTTACTTCGTGGCTTCGAACTGGGCTGCACAGGGAGCGCCCTAGTGGTTGTCGGGGAGGTGCTCGGGCCCGAAGGCGTCGGGCAGCACTTCGTCCATGGTTTTGATGCCGCTGACCGTGAGGAGCACCATGCCGGGGGCGCGGAACTCGTACAGCAGCTGACGGCACCGGCCGCACGGCATCAGGGTGTTGCCGTTGCCGTCAACGCAACTGAACGCGACAAGCTTCCCGCCGCCGGTCATCTGCAACTGGCTCACCAGGGAACACTCGGCGCACAGCGTCAGCCCGTAGGAGGCGTTCTCCACATTGCACCCGGAGACTACCCGGCCGTCGTCGGTCAGCGCTGCGGCGCCGACCGGGAACTTCGAGTACGGCACGTAGGCATGGCGCATCGCCTCGGTGGCGGCGGCGGTGAGCTGCTCCCAGGGAATCTGGTCGCGCTCGGTGGGGACGGCGGTCATGGCTACTCCTTGATGTATGGGGTGCCGCCGGCAGCGGGTGGCCGCGAACGACCGACCAGTCCGGCGACGGCGAGGATGGTGACGACGTACGGAAGCATGGCCATGAATTGGCTCGGTACCGAGGTCCCCACGATGGAGAGCACGTACTGCAGGTTGGTGAAGAAGCCGAACAGGAGAGCTGCGAAGAACGCTCCGATCGGGTTCCAGCGCCCGAAGATCAGTGCCGCAAGGGCAATATAGCCTGCACCGGCGGTCATGTCCCGGGAGAAGGAACTCACCGAGACGAGGGTGAAGAAGGCGCCACCGAAGCCGGCGACAGCGCCGCCGAGCAGGACATTCCAGAACCGGGTCGCGTTGACCTTGATCCCCATGGTGTCGGCGGCCTGCGGGTGCTCGCCGACGGCCCTGACCCGCAGCCCCCACTTGGTGTGGAACAGACCCACGTAGATAACGATGACAGCGATGTACATCAGGTAGCCGACGATGCTCTGCCTGAAGAGGATTCCACCGATGATGGGCAGATCGGACAGGAGCGGGATGCTGATCACCGGCAGGCTGGGCGGGGAGTTGAACGTGGCCGGGTCACGGTTCAGGAGCGTCGAGGCGAGGAACCCGGTCAGCCCGGATACCAGCACGTTCAGCACCACGCCGACAATGATCTGGTTGACGTAGTACTTGATGCTGAAGACGGCGAGCACCACCGAAACCAGGGTGCCGGCGAAGGCTGCGGCGATCAGACCGACGTAGGCGTTCCCGGAAATCGAGGCTGCCACGGCTGCAGCGAATGCGCCGGAGAGCAGCTGCCCTTCGATGGCGATGTTCACCACGCCGACCCGCTCGCACAGCACGCCGGAGAGCGAACCGAAGATCAGGGGAATCGCGAGGGTGACTGATCCGGCGATGAGTCCGGACAGGGAGATGCTGGGGGTGTTGGCGCTGGCCACCACCCAGGTAAGGAAGGCGACCATGAACAGCACGCCATAGATGATCGGGATCCACCGGTTCACCGGGCGGCCGTTCCTCACCTGCAGGAACGCATACACCGCAATGAGGGTGAGTACGACGGCGGTGAACCAGCCGACTCCCGCTGCGGGAAGTGCCACGTCCGCGAGCCGGAACCGGTCCGAGTCGTTGGAGACACGGAAAACTGCCGTCTGCGATGGACTGCCCAGGGCGAAGACGAACAGCGCGACGAGGGCACCAATGCCGAAGCCGATAGGCGCCTTCCAGTTCTTCACTGTCGCGGTCCGGGCCGGGCCCTCAGGCCGCGTGTCTGTTGCAACGCTCACGCCACTCCTCCAGCTGCCGTCGTGGTGGTGATGTCCGCCGGGGACTGATCGGGTTTGTTGGTCTTCTTCTTTTTCTGGTCAATCCTGAAGATCGCTTTGACCAGGGGTGGTGCGGCGATGAACAGCACAATCAGTGACTGCACCACCAGCACAATGTCGATCGGCGTGCCGGTCTGGGTTTGCATCTGGACACCGCCGGCGCGGAAGGCACCGAACAGCAGCCCGGCGAAGAACACGCCCCAGGGGTGCGACCGGCCCAGCAGGGCGACGGTGATGGCGTCGAAACCGAAGCTCGCCGCGATGCCGCCGGTGAGGACCTTCTCGGTCCCGGCGACCTGCGCCACCCCGGCAAGGCCAGCAAGTCCGCCGGCAATCATCATGACGACGACGTAGCCCTTGGTGACACTGATCCCGGCAGTGCGTGCCGCGTTGGGGTTGGCGCCGACAGCTCTGAGCTCGAACCCGGTTGTCGAACGGTTCAGCAACCACCACACGCCGTAGGTTGCTGCGACTGCCACCAGGAAGCCCAGGTGCAGGCGGAAACCGGAGCCCAGGAGCAGCGGGAACAAGGCCGAATCGTCGAGCCGCGGGCTGATCGGGTTCGACGAGCCGGGGTTCTGGAACGCCGGGGTGAACAGGAGGTAGGCCACCAGGTAGACGGCCACATAGTTGAGCATGATCGTCACGATCACCTCGTGGGCCCCGGTGCGTGCCTTGAGAATGCCGGGGATGAAGCCCCAGAGCGCACCGCCGAGGAACCCGGCGAGCACAGCAATGAGGAGGTGGATGCCCGGCGGCAGGTCGAGGGTGAATCCGACCCAGGCGGCGAAGGTTGCGCCGAGGATGATCTGCCCCTGGGCGCCGATGTTGAACAGGCCGGTGCGGAACGCGATGGCGACACCGAGGCCCGCCAGGATGAGCGGGGTGGCGACGGTGAGCGTCTCAGTGAACGGGCGGAACGCCTGCGCAATGGTGTCGGCACCCGGGTTGAAGACGGCACCCTGGAACAGGGCGATGTACGCGCCGCTGGCTGCTTCCCAGGCGGCGGACAGCATGTCTCCGGGCCGGCTGAAGAAGTACGACGACGTCTCGGCAACCTGCTCGTCGGTGACGGCGATCAGGAGACCGCCCAACACCATGGACAGCACCACGGCCAGCAACGCCACCAGAGAGCTTCCGCCCATGATCCGGTGCAGTACGCTGCGGGAGCCTTCTCCCTGCTGCAGCTGTGAACTCATTATTTCTCCTCCGCGGACTGGCCCAGGGCCTCGTCCGCCGTCATTCCGGCCATCATCAATCCAAGGACGTCGCGGGTGGTGTTCCCGGGGACCACACCCATCAGTTTCCCGCGGTGCAGCACGGCAATCCGGTCGGCCAGCTCACTGATTTCGTCCAGTTCAGTCGAGACGATCATGACTGGCGTGCCGCCGTCGCGCTCCTGAACGATGCGTTTGTGCAGGAACTCGATGGAGCCGACGTCGACCCCGCGGGTCGGCTGCGAGGCGATGAACAGGTTCAGTGGCCGGGACAGTTCGCGGGCCAGCACCACCTTCTGCTGGTTGCCGCCCGACAGTGTGCCGACAGCCGATTCAGGCGACTGGGTGCGCACGTCATACTCGGCGATTTTCGCTGTCGCGTTGGCGAGGACCACCGAGGGCTTCATGGCCACGCCCTTGGCGAAGGGCGGCTCGTTGTACCAGTTGAGGATCAGGTTCTCGGCAACCGAGAAGGTGCCGACGAGCCCGTCGACCTTCCGGTCCTCGGGAACAAAACCGACACCCTGCCGGATCACCTCTTTGGCCTTCATCCCGATCAGCTCGGTGCCCTTCAGGGTGATTGATCCGCTGGTATGGGGCTGCAGGCCCAGGATGGCTTCGGTCAGTTCGGTTTGACCGTTGCCCTGGACACCGGCGACGGCGAGGATCTCGCCCTGGGCAATGTCGAAGGTGACGTCGTCGACCAGGCGTTGCCCGGTGGCGGAGAGCACGGTGAGGTTCTTGACCTGGAAGGTACGCTCCCCCGGCTGCGCGGGCGCCTTGTTCAGGCTCAGGCTCACCTGTCGGCCCACCATCATGTTAGCCAGATCGGTGGTGCTGGTGGCGGGATCAACGCTGCCGACCACGGCGCCGCGGCGGATCACGGTGATCACATCGGATACGGCGCGGACCTCCCGCAGTTTGTGGGAGATGAAAACGATTGCCGTACCGGCAGCCTTGAGCTGGCCAATGATGTCGATGAGTTCGTCGGTTTCCTGCGGGGTCAGGACGGCGGTGGGCTCGTCCAGGATCAGGACACTGGCGTTACGGACCAGCGCCTTGATAATTTCGACCCGCTGCTGCACTCCGACCGGGAGGTCTTCGATCAGGGCGTCAGGATCGACGTCGAACCCATACCGGTCGGAGATGGCCCGTATTTTGGCGCGGGTTTTTTCGAGGTCAAGGAGGCCGCCGGCGCGGGTGAACTCGTCACCGAGCGCAACGTTTTCAGCGACGGTGAAGACGGGGATGAGCATGAAGTGCTGGTGCACCATGCCGATCCCTGCTGCCATGGCGTCGCCGGGGCCTCTGAAGGTGACGGGCTTGCCGTCGAGCAGGATGCTGCCCTCGGTGGGTTCATACAGTCCGTAGAGGACGTTCATGAGCGTGGATTTGCCTGCGCCGTTCTCGCCGAGCAGACAGTGCACTTCGCCAGGCTTGACGATGAGGTCGATGGAGTCGTTCGCCACCAGGGTGCCAAACCTCTTTGTTATTCCCTGCAGTTCGAGCAACAACGGACTCCAACCACCTGTTCTGGATCGGGACCACTACAACGGCAATGGCCGGTGGGAGGTCGATAAGATTCTTTGCTGGACACCAGCCTAAACGCAAAACGCGCCGCCAGCCCCGTGTGCGGATATACCCTCACGCGGGGCGGCGGCGCGTTATGCCAGAGCTGTTACTGCTGTGGGCTGGCGTCAGATTCCACAGTGATGTCGCCCGAGATGATGCCAGCCTGGATTTCTTCCAGTTCAGCCTTCAGCTCGTCGGAGACTGACTCCTCCTGGTCGTGGAATGGCGCGAGCGCTACTCCACCGTTTTCCAGGGTCCCCACGTACGGCGCGTTGTCGAAGTTGCCGTCGACGTCGGTGCTGATGACCTCTTCGACTGCTTCGCCCATCAGCTTCATGACGGAGGTCAGGATGAACTCGTTGCCTGCGTTGACGGTCAGGAACCCGTCGGAGTCAACCCAGATGACCTTGGCGTTGGCGCCGTCGGCGTTGGCTTCCTCGACTGCTTCGATGGTGCCAACGCCCACTGGGCCGGCGACCGGCATGATGATGTCGGCGCCTTCGTTGATGAAGTTTTCGGTGTTGGTTTTTCCGTTGGCGAGTGACTCGAAGTCGCCGGTGAAGGTGCCGGTCTGGGCTTCCTTGTCCCAGCCGAGCAGCTCGACGTCGGCGTCCTTCTGCTCGTTGTAGTAAGCGACGCCGTCGGCGAAGCCGTCCATGAAAATGGTGACGGTGGGGATCTGGATGCCACCGTAGGTGGCAACGGTGCCGGTTTCGGTGGTGCCTGCTGCGGCGTAGCCTGCCAGGAACGCGGCCTGGGCCGTGTCATAGATGATCGGCTTGACGTTCGGAAGGTCGACCTGGTTGTCATCGACGATGGCGAAGTTGGTGTCAGGGTTGGCTTCGGCTGCTTCGGCGGTGGTTGCCGAAAGCAGGAAACCGACGGTGACTATCAGGTCGCAACCGCTGGTGACCATCGAGTTGACGTTGGGGCCGAAGTCGGTCTCAGCCTGGGATTCGGCTTCGCGAACCTCAATGCCGAGGTTCTCCTGGGCCGCGGTGATTCCCTCGTAGCTGGACTGGTTGAACGACTGGTCGTCGAATCCACCGGAGTCGGAGACGATGCAGCCGGTGTAGTCGACCGTCGCTTCGGTCGCTCCGCCGCTGGCATCCGATGAGCCTGCTGGCTCCTCTGGCGCCGCGCCGCAACCGGCGAGCAGCAGAGCGGAGACACCGAGCATCGCGGCTGACAGAGCCGTTTTGTTGTTGAGGCGCGTAGTGGTGCGCTGTGAGTTCTTCAAAATTCCTCCAGAAAGAAATGAGCCCCACGGCTGAAGATCTCAGTGAGTGACCGCCACTGACGCACGGGCGTGCGCAAGGCTCTGTTTTCACTGATTTTTCGTAGGCACTGGGCCGCGCCGCGGGCCGGCACGATATGAAGATACTCTAGCGGCGCCCCCGCCCCAGCTCCTACCAAATCAGGCGACGAAGATCACATTGTTCGGGATTTGTTACCAAGCGGTATTCCGTTGGAAACGTCATCCGCCCAGGCGGCACCCAACGCTTCCAGCGACGCGGCCCGGGAGGCGACGTCGTACGTGGTTCCGGTGATCATCACTTCGTTGACGCCGGTCTGCCGAACCAGGGCATCCAGGCGCTCCACTACCTGGGCCGGCGTCCCCACCGCCTTAATGGCGGGCAGGTGCTCAAGCACCATCAATTCCTGGTCGGTGAGCTGCCGCGCCGCAGCGTCTTCTGGGGAGACGATGGGGCCCAGTCGGCCCGAGCGGAGCGCCAACGCCATGATCCGGGCCGGACCGGCAAGGTAGTTGGCTTCTTCCTCGGTGACGGCGGTGAACGCCGAGGTGGCCAGCATGGCGTGCGGTTCGTCGAGCACCGGCGACGCCTGGAAGTTGGACCGGTAGAGGTTCATGATCGCCGCCGGGTCCTCGTTGCCGAAGTGGTGGGCGTAGCTATACCGCACGCCGAGCATCCCGGCGAGCTGCGCCGAGTAGCCACTGGAACCGAGCAACCAGACCTCGGGGAAGCTGGTGGCCGAGGGGGTGGCGACCAGGTTGAGCGCCTTTTCCGGGGACCGGTGGTCGCCGAGGAGTGACATGACCTGGAGGACGTGCTGGGGGAACTCTTCGACTCCCAGGCCCCCGGCTTGCCGCCGGAGTGCCATGGCGGTGGCCTGATCGGTGCCGGGAGCTCTGCCGATACCGAGGTCGATCCGGTCCGGGTACAACGCTTCGAGCAAGGCGAACTGTTCAGCGACCACAAACGGTGCGTGGTTGGGGAGCATCACTCCCCCGGAGCCGAGCCTGATGCGCTCGGTCTTGGACGCCAGGTGAGCCATCAGCACCGGCGGTGAGGTGGAGGCGACGGCGGGCATGTTGTGGTGCTCGGCAACCCAGAAGCGCCTGAAACCCAGCCGGTCGGCTGCCTGCGCGAGGGTGGTGCTGTCGGCGAGCGCCTGCCCGGAGGACTTTCCGACGCCGACGGTGGCGAGGTCGAGGACTGACAGGGGCGGACGGGTCTTCACTGATGTGCTCACAAGGGAGGTAACCGGCCGGGTGCTGGCTCTATTCCATCCCCAGCGTCCCCGGTCCGTCTCCCCCCGGCCACCCCTTGGGTTTGAGTCAAGCCCGGGGGCTAGTACCTGACGCCGCGGATGGCACGGAGCGCGGCGTTGGCCATCACCCGGACGCCGCAGCTGATGGCGTGTTCGTCGGGGTTGTAGTCGCCGCGGTGCAGGTCGTACGTTTCGCCGCCGTGGGTTCGGGTGCCGAGCCGCATCATGGCACCGGGAACCTCCTGGGTCATCCACGCGAAATCCTCCCCGCCCATGGACTGGGGGGTGAGGACGACGGCGTCGGGGCCCAGTTCGGCGCGGGCCGCCGCTTCGAGCAACCCGGTTTCGGCCTCGGTGTTGATCACCGGGGGCACTCCACGGGTGTGCTCAAGGTGGACGTCGACGCCGAAGGGCGCGGCAATCTGGCGGACCGTGCTGTCGAGCAGATCCCCCGCGGCTTCCCAGGCCTCGCCGTCGAGGCAGCGCATGGTTCCGGACATGAACCCGTGCCCGGGGATCGCGTTGGGGGCGCTGCCGGCATGGATCTGACCCCAGACCACCGATACGGCGCTACGGACATCTATCCTGCGCGACAGCACCGCCGGAACGTTCACCGCAATGTTTGCCAGCGCAAAAACCAGGTCTTCGGTGAGATGCGGGCGCGAGGTGTGGCCGCCGCGGCCGGTCAACTCGACCCGGACGGTATCGGAAGCCGAGGTGATCGCACCGATCCGGGTACCCACGAGGCCGACGTCGATGTGCGGGTCGCAGTGCAGCGCGAGGATCCGGGGTACATCGGTGAGCACTCCCTGCTCGATCACCTCGAGGGCACCGCCGGGCATCATTTCCTCGGCGGGCTGGAAGATCACCCGGATGCGCCCACCCAGCGGTTCGTCGTCGTTCATCCTGGCGAGCACCAGCGCCACACCAAGCATCACCGTCGCGTGGATATCGTGCCCGCAGGCATGCGCAATTCCCGTCGACGCCGAGGCATAGGGTAGGCCGGTCTCTTCGAGGACAGGCAGGGCATCGATGTCCGCGCGCAGCCCCAACCGGATGGGCCCCGCGCCGATGTCGACGAACAATCCCGTATATTCGAGTCGCTGCGGGCTCAGACCAGCTGCTTCGAGGCGCTCAACCAGCTGGTCGGTGGTGCGGTATTCCTTGTGGGAGAGCTCAGGATGCGTGTGCAGATCCCTCCTGAACCGGGTCAGTTCCTCAAGCAGGGGGGCAAGGAACACGCCGACAGGCGGTATGACTGAGGGAACGGTTGGCGCACTGCGATTGGTCTGCACCCCTCCAGCCTAGCCACCGCGGGTCATCACCAGAGAACTGTGCTGCAGCATGAAGCGCCCGGGCACCCTCCCACCCGTCGCCGAAGCGCGAGGTGTGGGAGGTTCAGCGCCGTCGAGCCCGCCATACCTCGCCCTTCGGCGAAGGGGGAGGTTGGGTTCGGGAGGGGGAAGAGGAGACGGGAGAGCTAGAGGACGTCGAGCTCTCCGCTGGCCCTGAGGTGCTCGACTGCCTTCTTGACTTCCTGGGCGTGCTCCTTGGTGGTCACGAGCAGTGCGTCGGGGGTGTCAACGATCACGACGTCGTCGATCCCGATCAGGGCAATCACCCGCTTGGTGTCCGACACAACGATCCCGGACGCGTTGTCGGAGAACACCCGCGCACCCTCTCCCATCACCGTCAGCTTGCTGTTCTCGATGGCGGGGTTCAGCCGACCGATGGCGGCAAAATCGCCGACGTCGTCCCAGCTGAAGTTACCGGGAATCATGGCGACGTCGCCGGCGGCCGCTGCAGGTTCGGCAACCGCGTAGTCAATGGCGATCTTCGGCAGGGTCGGCCAGACCCGGCGGGCCACCTCCACCCGGGCGGGGGTGTCCCACGCCTTGGCGATCTCGGTCAGGCCGGCGTACAGCTCTGGCTCGTTGGCTTCGAGGTGGCGGAGCATCAGGGCCACCGGCGCGACGAACATGCCGGCGTTCCAGCTGTAGTTGCCGGTCTCAAGGTAGCCGCGGGCTACCTCCTCGGACGGTTTTTCAACGAATTCGATCACTGCGTGGGCGCTCGGGGCACCCTCGATGTCGAGTTTTTCACCGGCCCGGATGTAACCGAAGCCGGTGGCGGGAAGGGTGGGCTGGATCCCGATCGTGACGATATATCCCTGCGCCGCTGTATGGATGGCCTCGCGGACTGCATCCTGGAACACCTCGACCGGGGTGATGACCTGATCGGCGGCGAAGGAGCCCATGATGATCTCAGGGTCGCGCTGGTAAAGGATCGCAGCGGCAAGCCCGATGGCGGCAGCCGAGTCCTTCGGTTCGCTCTCAAGAACCAGGTTGGCGTCCTGGATCTCCGGGATCTGCTTCAGGACCGCCCGCCGGTGCACCTTGCCGGTAACCACCATGATGCGGTCGCCGCTGAGCGGTCCCAGCCGGTCATAGGTGGCACGGATCAGCGTGCTCCCGGACCCGGTCAGGTCATGCAGGAACTTCGGGGCGGCGGCGCGGGACAACGGCCAGAGGCGCGTTCCCACCCCGCCGGCGGGGATCACGCCGTAGAAACGCTCAAGCGCCTCATGCGAGTTCTGGGCACCAGCCCTATGCGTAGTCATCGCCTCCACGTTAGTGCACAACCCGGAATAATCGCTGGTAGGCCGTGTGGTGGGTGCAGTTCGGCGGCCGCGGACGGTCCCGCCTGAAGCGTCACCGTGGCGGCTGTTAAGAATGTCACAGCGTAGGGAAGCCTAAATTGAACCCACGGGTGACGGAGCCTACATTAGGATCAAGTGAAGAGTGCTTTCGCACCGGCGTCTACCTGCGTGGCAGACACGCAAACGCCGGGCGTTGCAGGGGAGGTTATTTCAGTGTCGAAGACACCAGCAGGCACCCTTTATCGCGGCCGTGAAGGCATGTGGTCCTGGGTAGCCCATCGTATTACCGGAGTAGTGATCTTCTTCTTCCTCCTGGTCCATGTGCTCGACACCTCGTTGGTGCGCGTGTCCCCCGAGGCTTATGACGCAGTGATCGAATCCTACAAAAACCCCATCATGGGCCTGGGTGAACTCGGCCTGGTGGCAGCGATCGTTTTCCACGCGTTCAACGGACTGCGTGTCATCCTGATCGACTTCTGGAAAAAGGGCCCCAAGTACCAGCGCCAGCTGCTGTGGGGCGTCGTCGGGCTGTGGGTTGTCACCATGGTTGCGTTTTCCATCCGTCATCTCGCGGTTGTCTTCGGAGGTTAAGCCATGACCAACCCAGTAATTGAAAGCCCCCGCTCGGGACGCGTTGCGCCGGAGTACACGCGCAGCGGCGCCAGCAAGGGCAACTTTGAAATGTTGGCCTGGCTGTTCATGCGGGTCTCGGGCATCATCCTGGTGGTGCTGATTTTCGTTCACCTCTGGACGTCCCTGATCGACGGCGACGGCATCAAAGGCGTCGACTTCGGCTTTGTGGCAGGCAAGTGGGCGGACCCGGTCTGGCAGATCTGGGACCTCGTCATGCTGTGGCTGGCCATGCTGCACGGTACCAACGGCATCCGGACCATCATCAACGACTACGCCGAGAAGGACTCCACCCGGTTCTGGCTCAAGAGCGTGCTTTACGCCTCCACCGTCGTGATCATCGTGCTCGGTACCCTCGTGATCTTCACCTTCGATCCGTGCCCAGTGATCGACGGCGTGGCGCACGTAGCGCCATACTGCCCGGCCCTGTAGGGCCAGCGACGCATCCGGCCGCCGGCGCGGCCAGCCCGGTTACAACAGAAAGAGCAACACGTATGCAGGTCCACAAGTACGACGTCGTCATCGTGGGTGCCGGCGGCGCCGGTATGCGCGCCGCCATCGAATCCGGTCAGCGCGCGCGGACGGCAGTACTGACCAAGCTGTACCCCACCCGCTCCCACACCGGCGCGGCGCAGGGCGGCATGTGCGCGGCTCTGGCGAATGTCGAGGAAGACAACTGGGAGTGGCACACCTTTGACACGGTCAAGGGCGGTGACTACCTGGTGGATCAGGACGCCGCGGAGGTAATGGCCAAGGAAGCCATCGACGCAGTACTTGATCTTGAGAAGATGGGCCTGCCGTTCAACCGCACGCCCGAGGGCCGCATTGACCAGCGCCGCTTCGGTGGCCACACCCGCGACCATGGCAAGGCCCCGGTGCGCCGCTCCTGCTACGCCGCGGACCGCACCGGCCACATGATCCTGCAGACCCTGTACCAAAACTGCGTGAAGCACAACGTCGAGTTCTACAACGAGTACTACGTGCTCGACCTCCTCACTGTGCAGGAGGAGGTGACCGTCGACGGCGTCACCAAGTTGCAGACCCGGGTGGCCGGAGTGGTCTCCTACGATCTGGCCACAGGCGAGTTGCACGTCTTCCAGGCCAAGTCGATCATCTTCGCCTCCGGTGGAGTCGGAAAGGTCTACAAGACCACCTCCAACGCCCACACCCTGACCGGCGATGGAATGGGTATCGCGTTCCGCCGGGGCATCCCCCTGGAGGACATGGAATTCTTCCAGTTCCACCCGACCGGTCTGGCTGGCCTGGGCATCCTGCTTTCCGAGGCAGCCCGCGGTGAGGGAGCGATCCTGCGTAACTCCGAGGGCGAGCGGTTCATGGAGCGCTATGCTCCGACCATCAAGGACCTGGCCCCCCGGGACATCGTGGCCCGCTCCATGGCCAACGAGGTGCGGGAAGGCCGCGGTTGCGGGCCCAACAAGGATTATGTCCTGTTGGACCTCACCCACCTTGAGCCGGCGCACATTGATGCCAAGCTGCCTGACATCACCGAGTTTGCGCGGACCTACCTCGGCGTTGAGCCGTACACCGAGCCGGTGCCCGTCTTCCCGACCGCCCACTACGCCATGGGCGGCATCCCCACCAACATCAAGGCCGAGGTCCTGCAGGACAACGACACCGTGGTGCCGGGCCTGTACGCCGCCGGCGAGGTGGCCTGCGTGTCGGTGCACGGCTCCAACCGGCTGGGCACCAACTCGCTCCTCGACATCAACGTGTTCGGCAAGCGGGCTGGCATCTACGCAGCCGAGTACGCGTTGACCGCCGACTTCGTGGACATTCCCGAGCACCCGCTCGTCGAGACCGAGTCGCTGCTCGACACCATGCGCAGCTCCGAGGGTGGCGAGCGGGTGGCGCAGATCCGCAAGGAACTGCAGGACATCATGGACGCCAACGTCCAGGTGTTCCGCACCGAGCAGACTCTGCTCGAAGCACTGAGCGTTATTGATGGCCTCGAGGAGCGGTACAAGCATGTGACCGTCCAGGACAAGGGAAAGCGTTTCAACCTCGACCTGCTGGAAGCCGTTGAACTCGGGTTCCTGCTCGACATGGCCAAGGTCATGACCGCTGCCGCCCTGCACCGGAAGGAATCCCGCGGAGGACACTTCCGTGAGGACTACCCCGAGCGGGACGATGAGAACTACCTGACCCACTCGATGGCCTACCTGGATCCAACGGCCACCGAAACCTCCGGCGTGCGTCTGAAGACCAAGCCGGTTGTGTTTACCCGTTACCAGCCCATGGAGCGTAAGTACTGATGAGCACTGAAACAGTCGAAAGAGAACCAGCCTCCAAGATTGACCTGGCACCCGGGATTGGCGGCGGCGGGGAAATCCCGACGTTCGACATCACGCTGAAGGTCCGCCGGTATAACCCGGAGGTTTCGGACGAGGTCTACTGGGATGAGTGGAAGCTGACCATGTACGGCACCGACCGCGTGCTCGATGCCCTGCACAAGGTCAAATGGGAGCACGACGGCACTGTCACGTTCCGGCGTTCCTGCGCCCACGGTGTCTGCGGTTCTGACGCGATGCGGATCAACGGCCGTAACCGGCTGGCATGCAAGACCCTGCTGAAGGACCTGGACACGTCGAAGCCCATCCTGGTGGAGCCCATCAAGGGCCTCCCCGTGGAGAAGGACCTCATCGTGGACATGGAGCCGTTCTTCCAGTCCTTCCGCGAGGTGATGCCGTTTCTGGTCAACCGCGGCCACGAGCCCACCAAGGAGCGCTTGCAGTCCTCCGAGGAGCGGGAGCGCTTCGATGACACCACCAAGTGCATCCTCTGCGCCGCCTGCACCTCGTCCTGCCCCGTCTTCTGGACCGACGGACAGTACTTCGGTCCCGCGGCGATCGTCAACGCACACCGGTTCATCTTTGACTCCCGCGACGACGCCGGCGACATGCGCCTGGAGATCCTCAACGACAAGGAGGGCGTGTGGCGTTGCCGCACCACCTTCAACTGTTCGGAAGCCTGCCCCCGCGGGATCCAGGTCACCAAGGCCATCGCCGAGGTCAAGCAGGCCATCCTGAGCCGCAAGATCTAGCTTCACCTAGTCCCGTCCCGCAGTATGCGGGAATGGACGACGTCGGCCCGGTCACGTTCCCCAGCGTGACCGGGCCGACGTTTTTCGTTAACGGGTCATGGTCCTGAAGCTGCCTAGTTTTTCTGCCGGCCGGCGACCCGGCTGCGCTGCTTCAGCGACCGACCGTGGCGTGGTGCGAGCCCGGCTTCGGCATCGGCGGCGCCGATGGCACCCCACGCGGCCGCCAGCAGGTAGACCTGGCTGAGCAGGAAGAACCAGACGAACAGCCCGACGACGACGGTGAACGGGGCCAGCAGCGGGTTGCCGCCACCCACGCTGGCGAGAAGCAGCGTACTGAAGGTCCGCAGCACTGTACTTCCCACCGCGGTGATCAGCGACGACTGGATGAGCAGCCGGCGTGACTGCTCAATCCCCGAGGCCCGCCGGAACAGGATCACTGCCACGGCGAAGTCCAGGACCAGCATGATCACAATGCCGGCGAGCTGGGTGAAGGGCCGGCCGGTGTCGCCGAAGTCCAACCAGTCGAACACCACGTCCAGGAGCGTGTTGGCGACAAGACCAACCACCGTGGTGAGGACCATGGCGATCCCCAGTACCAGCAGGGTCCCGAGATCCTTGACCCGGATCAGGACTGGATGCTCAGCCATCGGAGGGAGGTCGAAGATGCCGCGCATCGCCTGCCGGACGCCCGCAATCCAGCCCAGGGCGGTCAGGGCAGTGATGATGGTGGAGACGATCAGGGTGAGGGTCAGGCCGTCGCTGGCGTTGAACAGTTGCGCAGGCGTGGCCAGTCCTGGCCCGTCCGGTTCCACCTTGAGGATTCCCGGTGCAGCAGCATTCACCGCTTCGACGATCAGGTTCTGCAGGGGAACGTTTCCGGCGACCACCAGGCCAAGGATCGAGAAGCCGGCCAGCAGCAGCGACGCCATCGAGAAGAACAGCCGATAGGCGATGCCCGCAGCCATCAGGGGTCCCCGGCGGACCGCGTACAGGTGGAACACGCGCACCGGTCGCAGCACGAAGAGCCGTGCCAGGTAATAGGTGATGGAGGCTTCCAGCAGGGGAAACCCACCGGACCCCCGGCGCCGAACCTTGTTCAGATCCTTGCGGGCGTCGATGACCTTGAGCCTCAGATGGGCTAGCTCGGCCGGCCGGGGCTCGTTATAGTATTCGATCTGGGCCGGGGTTGTTGCCCTGGTCTTGATCCTCGCCAAAGCTCAGCTCTTCCCTCAGTCTCCAGATGCCGCACGAGTCGTGCTCATACAATCCCATAGTACGGACCCTGAAGGACGCTTCGAATCCCGCGAGTTGGGTTTCCGCCCAGTCCATGCTCGCCGCGCTGACGTCGTGGGCGACCGTCACATGCGGGTGGAACGGGAATTCCAGTGACCGTTCCAGGGGGCCTCGCTGAAGCTTGGCATGCAGCTCGGCACAGTCATCGAACCCTTCCTCAAGGTTGAGGAACACCACCGGGGACACGGGGCGGAACGTCCCGGTGCTTTTCAGGGTCACCGTAAAGGGCTTCTGTCCGCGGGCCACCTCGCGCACATGCTCGATGGTCGCCTCCCAGTCGGTCGCCGGCGTGGTGGTGATCAGGGTGATGTGCGCCGGAATCAGATCGGCCATCGGGTCACCGAAGGAGGCCCGCCACCGTTCAAGGTCAGTTGCCAGCGGTTCGGGGACGGCGATGACGACGCCGACGCAGCTTTGCCAGGCGCCGTCGCCCCCGGGCGCGGCCAGAGCACCTACCGGTGACGGTTGGCTGCTGGTGGCGGCGCTGACGGGCTGGTCCATGGGGCTAGCGTGCTCCGCCAAGCGGGGGCAGGAAACCAACCTTGGTGTACACGTCGGCCAGGGTGGCCGAAGCGATGCTGCGAGCTTTCTCTGCGCCACGGGCGAGGAGGCGATCCAGTTCCGCTGGGTCGTCGAGCAGTTCTCCGGCGCGGAGCCGGATCGGGTCGAGGTGGGCCACCACGATGTCGGCCAGTTCGGTCTTCAGATGGCCGTACATCCTGCCCTGGAAGTCGCCCACCACGTCTTCAATGGTTTTTCCGGTGAGCATCGAGTAGATGGTGAGGAGATTGGAGATGCCGGGCTTGGTTTCCTTGTCGAACCGGATCTCGGTCTCGGTGTCGGTGACCGCCGACTTGATGCGCTTGGCGGTGACCTTGGGGTCATCCAGCAGGTTGATCAGCCCGGCCGGCGAGCCCGCGGACTTGGACATTTTCGCTGTCGGGTTCTGCAGGTCGTAGATTTTGGCCGATTCCTTCTGGATGAACGGCTTGGGCACCACGAAGGCTTCACCGAAGCGGGAATTGAACCGCTGGGCCAGGTCGCGGCTCAGCTCGACGTGCTGGCGCTGGTCCTCCCCCACCGGAACCCCCTCCGGCTGGTACAGCAGGATGTCGGCGGCCTGCAGAATGGGGTAGGTGAAGAGACCCACGCTGGCGGCGTCGGCGCCCTGTTTCTGGGACTTGTCCTTGAACTGGGTCATCCGGGACGCCTCGC
This sequence comes from Arthrobacter sp. CAN_A1, assembly GCF_015751665.1. NCBI lineage: Bacteria > Bacillati > Actinomycetota > Actinomycetes > Micrococcales > Micrococcaceae > Arthrobacter > Arthrobacter sp. CAN_A1. The sequence continues at coordinate 125,486 of NZ_JADOUR010000005.1, forward strand.
CGAACCCTGTAATGCAGTTCAGCACCCAGCCGAGCTGCGCATGTTCGGGGACGTGCGACTGGACGAACAGGGTGCACTTGTCGACGTCCACGCCCCCCGCGATGTACTGGGCGGCGGTGCGGCGGGTCCGCTCAGCCAGCTCACCCGGCTCCTGGGGAACCGTGATGGCGTGGAGGTCGGGGATGAAGTAGATGGCCTCGTACTCGTCCTGCATCCGCACCCAGTGCACCAGCGCACCGAGGTAGTTGCCGAGGTGGAGGGATTCGCCCGAGGGCTGCATGCCAGAGAGAACCCGCTGCCGTGCACCTGTGGTGGGAGTAGTCATGGTTACAGATCCTGAGGGTTAGAGCCGGTAGTCCACTACCAGCGGAGCATGGTCTGAGAAACGCGTATCCCAGGAAGGTGCCCGGTCGACGACGGCGTCGGCTGCCGCAGCAGCGAGGTCCCCGGTGGCCAGGTGGTAGTCGATGCGCCAACCGGTGTCGTTGTCGAAGGCCTGGCCGCGCCAGGACCACCAGGTGTAGGGTCCGTCAACTTTCCCTGCGAGGCGGCGGTGCACGTCAACGAATCCGAACTCGTCGCCGAAGAAGCGGTCAAAGTAGGCGCGTTCCTGAGCCAGGAAGCCCGCCTTCTTCAGGTTGCCCTTCCAGTTGCGGATATCCAGTTGGGTGTGACCGACGTTCAGGTCACCCACCAGGAGGGTGTGGTCACGGGTGAGGCGCAATTCGGCAAGCCGCTCCGACATGACGTCGAGGAACCTGTACTTGTCCTCCTGTTTGGGAGTGTCGACTTCGCCCGAGTGAACGTAGGCACTGACAACGGTCAGGGTTACCCCGGCCAGTTCAAAGTCGGCTTCGACCCACCGGCCTGACGTCTCGAAGTAGTCGTCGCCGATATGGGTGCGGGTGGCCGTTGGCGCCGGCCGTGACACGATGGCCACACCGGCGCGGCCCTTGGCCGCGGCTTCGGCGTGGAGGATGTGCCAGGAGTCACCGAGCAGCCCGCGCAGGATGTCGTCCGGTGCCCGCACTTCCTGCAGGCACAGGATGTCGACGTCGCGATCGGCAAGCCATTCGGCCATGCCCCGCTTGTAGGCGGCGCGAATGCCGTTGACGTTGACTGTAGCGACCCGCAACCGCCGCCCGGTCTCAGGGGACAAGGCCGCGGTGGAGGGGGCTAGTGCTGCAGTGGAACTCACCCGTTCCACCCTACCGGAGCGCTGTGGCCGGTGTGGGTGAAGTGGTGGGTGTGGTGGTGACCACAGTTAGTCGACAACGGTGCCCTCCACCGGGCCGTCGTCATGCTTCTTCATCATTGACCGTGCGTTGTGGGAGGTGATCTCGATGGTCTCGAGCGCCCGTGTCACGGTCTCGTCGTCGCTGCCCCCGCCTGCTTTCAGGTGGTCGCGGATGACCCGGGCCTGGACCTGGACGATTTTGAAGCTGTGGTCCAGTTTGGTGTCGCGGGCCAGCGTCGCCTCGTCGACCAGACCCGTCGTACCCTCCTGGATGCCGTTGGCCCGGTTGAACTGCTGCTGGGCCTCAGTGATCCGGGCGCCCGCCTTGCGCGCAGCGGACCGCAGGCTGAACACCACGAAGCTGAAAATCAGCAACCAGCCCAGGGAGATGATCGCGACAAGCCAGCCGACGACGTCGTTCTGGTTGGCGGCGAAGACCACTGCCACAAGGAAGACGATGAGCATAATGCTCATACCGATGGTGCCCATGCGCACGCTCAGGCCTCGGCCGGCCCCTGCTGGTGCGCCGGAAGCTGAAGGTTTATTGTTCCCAAGAGGCATCATGGTCCCTATTCTCGCAAACCGGAACGCGCGGCGGGAAACCTTCCACCCTTGGCGAACGGTTCCAGCTGAAAACTTTCTTCCACGGGCCACCCATCCGTGACGAGCACCACTCCGAAGTAAAGGTATGTGTGCTGATCATGGCGCGCAAACACCCGCACTATGGAGGAAAACCACATGAACAAGAACTTGCGTCTCCTCGCAGTCCCCACCTTGGCCCTCGGCATGGTTGCCATGGCCGGCGCGCCAGCAATGGCCGACCACGCCAACGGTTCGTACACCGTCGATTTCCAGCAGCTCAGCGGCACCACCGGTACCGCAACGTTCGCCATGGACATCGATGACAAGACCGCAACCGTGAACCTTCAGGTCTCCGGTCTGGCCGAAACCTTCATGGATGCACCGTACCCGCACGTACAGCACATCCACGGCGGCGCCCAGGGTACTTGCCCCACCATGGCCGAAGACGCCGATGGCGACGGCATCCTCTCCACCACCGAAGGTGCAGCCAACTACGGCGGCATCCAGACCACGCTGGGCACCAGCGGCGACACCAGCCCAGCTGCCGGCCTGAACCTTGAGCTCGCCGGCCAGGGTGGCAACTACTCCATCGAGCGCACCTTCGAAATGAACGCCGAGACCCTCGACGCCATCGAAGCTGGCACCGCCGTCGTCGTCATCCACGGCCTCGATCCAGCAACGTCAAGCTCCGAAGAAGCCTTCAACGCTCCTTCTGACCTCGAGCCTTCACTTCCATTGGGCGCCACCTCACCAGCTCTCTGTGGTGTTGTGACCGCTTCACAGATGGGTGAAATGCCTGAGGGCGGCGCCGACACCGGTGTTGCACAGTCCAACACCAACAACATGGGTGCACTCATCCTCGGAGGTGGCCTCGTCCTGGCTGCTGCCGCCGGTGGCACCTACGTTGTTCGCCGTCACGCTGCTGACCGCGCATAAGGAATAGTCTGACTTTATGATCAGCGCTAAAAACGGTCGCCGTCGAGGCTTTGCAGTCTCGGCGGCGACCGCCCTTTTGATACTCACCGCTTGCGGCGCCCAAACGTCACCCGAAAGTACCGGGACGACGACGACGCCGTCATCGAGCGCCTCAGCCCCGGCGCCCACCTCTGCACCGGCGCCCGCCCCCACCGCTGAAGCCTCGGCCGCCAGCCCCGCGCCGACCCCGGACCTGCCGCCGGTTTTGGAGGCCTCCATCCCGGTGTCGTTCACCATTCCGACCATCGACGCCGGGTCAGACCTTCTGGCCCTCGGATTGCGGGAGAACGGCTCGCTCGAGGTGCCGCCCGACGGTCCCGGCGCGCCAGCGAGCTGGTACAACCAGTCCCCCACCTCCGGAGAACGTGGCCCCTCAATACTGCTGGGACACGTCAATGCCACCGATGGCGGTCCGGGAGTGTTCGCCGACCTTCGGGCGCTAAAGCCCGGCGACGAGATCAATGTGATCCGCGAAGACGGGTCAACCGCAGTGTTCGCTGTCGACCGCGGCGAGCAATACGAGAAGGCCAACTTCCCCACCCTTGAGGTGTACGGCAACACCGACGCCGCCGAGCTTCGCTTGATCACCTGCGACGGGTACAACCCGGACACCGGCGAGTTCGACGACAACTACGTGGTCTACGCAACCCTGGTCCTGTAGACGGGCCTACCTGCCCGCGAGGCGGAACGGATGGCGGTCCGGTGCGGCGCCGATGGAGCTCCAGCCGTCGTCGTCGTACTGGGCTGTCGCCAGGCACCCCTCCACCACCGAGGGCTACTTCAGGAACAGCTTCCGCAGGCGGCTGGTGGTCAGCACCATCCCGACCAGGATCATCACCAGGTAGTAGAGGATGTGGATGCCCGTGGCGGAGGTGAAGGTCCCCACGCTGATCTGGCGGAGCAGCTCGACGCCGTGCCAGAGCGGCAGCGCCTGGATGAACCACTGGATGCCCTGCGGGTACACGCTCAGCGGATAGAACGTCGCCGAGAACAGGAACATCGGGAGCATCACGAAGTTGATCCAGTCCATCTGCTGGAACGTCTTCATATTGCTGGTGATCCCCATCCCGAACGACGCGAACCCGAACGCGATCAGCACCGACGCCGGGACCATCAGCAGCGCCCACGGCGTGGTGATCAGCCCCATCAGTCCCATCACCGCGGTGAACCCGGTGGCGTACATGGCCCCGCGCAGCAGCGCCAGGAAGATTTCGCCGATCGCCACGTCCAGCGGGCCCAGCGAGGTGTACAACATCCCTTGGTAGAGCTTCGCGAAGTTCATTTTGAAGAACACGTTCCAGGTGGAGTCGTAGACGGCACCGTTCATCGCCGAGACCGCCAGCAGGGCCGGCGCAATGTAGGCCGCGTAGCTGATCTCCTCGCCCCCGGGCCCGACGACGGTCCCCACCAGCGCGCCGAGGCCTACTCCCATCGAGATCAGGTACAGCACCGGCTCGAAGAATCCTGACACCATGATCAGCCAGTTGCTGCTCTTCGTGGCCCGCAGGCCGCGCGCGATCACAGCTTTCGCATTGCGCGAGTAGAGGGCACTGAACCGGCGCGTCTGCGGGGTGATGCGGTAGTCGGAGTCGGTCAGCGGATCGGCCGACGACGGCGATTGGGTGAGACGATCGGTCACTTTCCCAACCTCCGTGTATAGGTGCGGCGGGCGAGGCGCCAGCCGAGGACGGCGAGTACCGCCAGATACGCCAGGTGAATCACTGCCAGCCAGGCCGGAACCGGGTAGCCGTACGTCAGCATGCGGCCCAGTTCGGTGCCGTGCCAGAGCGGGGAGATCCACCCGATCCACTGCAGGTAGATCGGCAGCGTGTCGAGTGGGAAGAAGGTGCCGGAGAACAGGAACATCGGTGTGACGAGGAACCGCATCACCAGCGCGAACTGGCCCTTGTCCTCCTGCACACTGGCCGAATAGGCCATCAGCGGCAGCCCGAAAGCGAGCCCGCACAGCACCGCCACCAGGACGGCCGCCCACCCCCAGGGCGACGGCGAGGCGCCGAACGCTGCGACGATCCCAAAGTAGATGGCGCTCATCAGGATCAGCCGCAGCGTGATCGCAATGATGTAGCCGTTGACGATCTGGTGCACCCCGAGCGGGGAGGCGTGCGGACCGTAGTAGACCCGCCGCCATTTGAATCCGTCCATCACCGGGTAGGTGAACTCGGTGGCGGCGGTCATGATCGTTGCCGACGCGAGCAGTGCGGGGGCGATGAAAGCGAGGTAGCTGACCCCGCCGAAGGCGTCGGCGCTGTTCTGGTCCACGAGGGTGGCCAGTCCAACCCCCATGGCGAACAGGTACATTACCGGGTTGCCGACGCTGTAGGCGATCAGGGTCCAGCGATACCCGTTCATCACCCGGAGGGCATGCTCGGCGTAGTACCAGGAGCCGAACCGCTGGGCACGCTCGGCGGAAACCTGCGGTGAGTGGGCCCGCAGCGGGGGCGTCGTCGTCGTGGTCCTGCTGACGGCAGCGGGCGTGTCGATGGGATCAGTCAACGAGGCTCCTCCCGGTCAGGCGCAGGAAGACGTCCTCCAGGGAGGAGCGCCGGACCAGCGAGGTGATGGGATGCAGGCCACGGGCGGCGACCTGCTCGAGGGCGGCTTCGCCGTCGTGCGTGTAGATGAGGACGCGGTCGGGCAGGGGTTCCAGCCGGTCGCCGATGCCCTGGAGTTCGGCCGCGACCGTGGTGTTGCGCTCGGACCCGAACCGGAGTTCAAGCACCTCCCTGGTGGAGTGCTCGCGGATCAACTGGGCGGGCGACCCCTCGGCCATGATCTTGCCCTTGTCCACGACCACGAGCCGGTCACACAGCTGTTCGGCCTCGTCCATGTAGTGGGTGGTGAGGATCAGGGTGACCCCCGATTCCTTCAACCGGAACAGCCGGTCCCAGAGGATGTGGCGTGCCTGCGGGTCGAGGCCGGTGGTGGGCTCGTCGAGGAGCAGGATTTTCGGTTCGTTGATCAGGGACCGGGCGATGGTGAGCCGCCGCTTCATCCCGCCGGAGAGTGAGTCCACCTTGGATTTGGCCTTGTCGGTCAGCTGGGCGAACTCGAGGAGTTCATCAGCCTTGGGTTTGAGGTAGCTCAGCGGCAAACCGAAATACCGTCCGTAGACGAGGAGGTTATCCCTGACCCGGAGCTCCTCGTCGAGGTTGTCCTGCTGCGGGACCACCCCGAGGTGGGCCCGCACCTGCGGCCCATGCTGTTCAGGGTCGAGGCCCATGATGGTCAGCGACCCCGAGGTGCGCTGCGACACGCCCCCGATCATCCGCATCGTGGTGGACTTACCGGCACCGTTGGGCCCGAGCAGGCCAAAGGATTCACCGGCCGGCACATCGAAGGAGATGTCGTCGACCGCGGCGAAATCACCATAGTGCTTGGTGAGATTTTTGGCGGAGATGACGTAGTCGCGGGTCGTTGAGTTCGGCACCTGCTCAGCCTAGAGGATATGACCCATTGGCAAAAGCCAACCGCGCCATGGTGAGGAGCGGAGTCAGCATCCTGCCCGACGTCTACTGCCCGACGGCGATCCCGGCCTGACGCTCGGCGGCCTCCACCACGTTGGAGAGCAGCATGGCGCGGGTCATTGGTCCCACGCCACCCGGGTTGGGCGAAAGCCAGGCGACGGTTGAGGCGGCTGCCGGTTCGACGTCGCCCGTCAGTTTCGCTTTGCCGGTCGCCGGGTCTTCCACCCGGGTGACGCCGACGTCGAGCACGATCGCTTCAGCCTTCAGGTCCGCCGCCTTGATCATGCCCGGGAACCCGGCTGCCGCGACGACGACGTCGGCCTGGCGCAGCAGGGACGGCAGGTCAACGGTCCCGGTGTGGGCCAGGGTGACCGTGGCGTTGATGTCGCGGCGGGTCAGGAGCAGACCGAGGGGGCGTCCGACGGTGATCCCGCGGCCCACCACAAGGACGTTCTTGCCCTCCAGGGTGATGCCGTGCCGGCGGAGCAGCTCGACAATGCCGTGCGGCGTGCAGGGCAGCGGCGAGTCCAGGGGCGCACCCACGTTCAGGACCAGTTTGCCGAGGTTGACCGGGTGCAGTCCGTCGGCGTCCTTCTCCGGGACCATCCGCTCGAGGATGGCGTTCGCGTCGAGGTGCTTCGGGAGGGGGAGCTGCACGATGTAGCCGGTGGTGGCGTCGTCGTCGTTCAGTTCGTCGATGACCTTCTCAAGGTCAGCCTGCGAGATGTCCGCGGGCAGGTCCCGGCGGACCGAGGTGATACCGACCTGCTCGCAGTCGCGGTGCTTTCCGGCGACGTAGGAGTGGCTGCCGGGATCGTCACCCACCAGGACGGTGCCGAGGCCGGGGGTGATGCCGCGTTCCTTGAGTGCGCTGATGCGGGTGGCGAGCTCGGAACGGATGGCGGCGGCGGTCTTTTTCCCGTCGAGGATCTGTGCGGTCTGGTTCGGTGTGGGGCTCATATGATGATGCCAGCTTCCAGTTGCTCAAGGACGAATGCTTTGCCGCGGTCACAGCAGCCGGTGAAGCAGCATTCGTTGGTGGGGATGTCGTAGTCGGCCGAGGCTGCGGCCGCGGAGGCGAGCGCCCCTTCCGGGAGGTCTTCTACCACTGCTCGTGGTCGGGGTAAAGCGGGAAGTCGGCGGTGAGTGCCAGCACCCGGGCGCGGAGTGCGGCGGCGTCGGCGCCTGGCTTGAGCGCGGTGGCGATGATGTCCGCAACCTCGGTGAACTCCGTCGCGCCGAACCCGCGGGTGGCCAGTGCCGGGGTGCCGATGCGCAGTCCGGAGGTGACCATCGGCGGGCGTGGGTCGAAGGGAACCGCGTTGCGGTTGACGGTGATGCCGATCGAGTGCAGCAGGTCCTCGGCCTGCTGCCCGTCGAGCTGCGAGGCCCTGAGGTCAACCAGGACCAGGTGCACGTCGGTACCCCCGGTGAGGACCGAGACGCCGTGTTCGCTGACGTCGGCTGCGGTCAGCCGCTCGGCGATGATCCGGGCACCCTCAAGGACCCGCTCCTGGCGTTCCTTGAATTCGGGTGACCCGGCGATCTTGAACGCTGTCGCTTTCGCCGCGATCACGTGCATCAGCGGACCGCCCTGCTGGCCCGGGAACACGGCCGAGTTGAGCTTCTTGGCCCACTCCTGCTTCGCCAGGATGACACCCGAGCGGGGGCCGGCGAGGGTCTTGTGCACCGTGGAGGTGACGACGTCGGAGTGCGGCACGGGACTGGGGTGCAGGCCTGCTGCGACGAGTCCGGCGAAGTGGGCCATGTCGGTCCAGAGGAGCGCGCCCACTTCGTCGGCGATGGACCGGAACGCGGCGAAGTCGAGCTGCCGGGGGTAGGCGGACCAGCCGGCGATGATGACCTGGGGCTTCTCGGTGATGGCCTGGGCTCGGACCTTGTCCATGTCGAGGCGGTGGGTGTCTTCCTCGACGCCGTAGGCGGCAACCTCGTAGAGCTTGCCGGAAAAGTTCAGCTTCATGCCGTGGGTCAGGTGGCCGCCGTGGGCCAGGGAGAGGCCCATAATCTTGTCGCCGGGCTTGATCATCGCGGCGAGCGCCGCAGCGTTGGCCTGGGCGCCTGAGTGTGGCTGCACGTTGGCGAACTCCGCCCCGAACAGGGCCTTGACCCTTTCTATGGCGAGGGACTCAGCGACGTCGACGTGCTCGCAGCCGCCGTAGTAGCGGCGGCCGGGGTAACCCTCGGCGTACTTGTTGGTCAGGACCGATCCCTGGGCCTGAAGGACTGCGCGCGGGGCGAAGTTTTCGGAGGCGATCATTTCGAGGGTGTCGCGCTGCCGGGCGAGCTCGTCGGTCAGGACTGCTGCGATCTCCGGGTCGATCTCGGAGAGGGGCGCGTTGGTGACCGCTGACGTAGCGGATCCGGTGGCGGACAGGGGCGAAGTTGTCACGGTGAACTCCTGGGTGGGGATGCGTTTCTACAGGTCAGGTTACTCGCTGGGTGCTCCATCCGGCTCCGATATTCGGCCACGCTGAAGCATCATCGAGCAAATTCTTGACCAGACGTCCCAGGCGTGCGATCCGTGGTCGGCGCTGCGCGCCGTCGTCGTCGGTAGGTCCCTGAACACGTGGTGTGGAACAGACCGATGATGACGATGCATGCCGCTTCCTGATGGTGACCCACCTGACGCCAGTCGCGGCACGTCCGAGTCTATCCTGAGGGGCCTTTCATTCGAAGTACGCTTGATTTGTGACTACCTCCTCCTTCATCCTGACCCTCTCCTGCGACGACCAACCCGGCATTGTCCACGCGGTGGCCGGCGCGCTGGTGAGCTCGGGCTGCAACATCACCGAATCCCAGCAGTATGGAAGCCCTGATACCGGGACGTTTTTCATGCGGGTAGCCATGAGTACCTCCGCGCCGCGGGCATCGTTGGAAGCCCACCTCACTCCGGTCGCCGGGGCGTTCGGCATGACCTGGGCACTGCACGACGACGGTGCCCCGGCCCGCACGCTGATCCTCGCCTCGAAGTCGGCGCACTGCCTCAACGACCTGCTGTTCCAGCAGCGGTCGGGAACCCTGCCGATCGAGATTCCGGCGATCGTCTCCAACCACACCGAACTGGCAGACCTCGCCGCGTTCTACGGCATCCCGTTCCACCACATCCCGGTCACCCCCGATACCCGGGACACGGCCGAGGATGCCCTGCGCGACGTCATCGCCGAACACGACATTGAGCTGGTGGTCCTCGCCCGGTACATGCAGATCCTCAGCGATGGGCTGTGCTCGGAGCTGGTGGGACGGGCCATCAACATCCACCACTCGTTCCTGCCCTCCTTCAAGGGGGCCAAGCCGTACCATCAGGCGCATACCCGAGGTGTGAAGCTGATCGGGGCGACGGCCCACTATGTGACCCCTGCCCTGGATGAGGGCCCGATCATCGAGCAGGAGGTCATCCGGGTGGATCACGCGCGCTCGGCCGAGCAGTTCGTGGCGATCGGGCGCGACGTCGAGGGCCGCACCCTCACCCAGGCGGTGCAGTGGCACGCCGAGCATCGGGTCCTGCTTGACGGCGGCCGGACCATCGTCTTCAACTGACCCCGCGTGTTAGCCGACTTTCCCTAGGTTCCGCCTGCGCCGCCCACCCCCACCACCCAACCCACCCCCACTCCGGCCCGGGCCCCACTCCGTTTTGGTGAGCAATCTGGACATCGGTGGCCGACATTTCCACCACCGATGTCCAGGTTGACCTCCTCAGTCCGGGTTGCTCACCGGGGGGAGCCAGCTAGCTGATGGAAAGCAGCCGTCGAGGCTTGGCCGGACGGCACGGCAGCCCTGCCTGCAGCAACTCGGCTCTAAGCCTCGGCGGGGACACAGCGGTTTCCCAGTCCCACCGCACCACCCGCAGCCCGGTGGAACGGATCCGGTCTTCGCGCAACTTTTCGTCGATGACTGCCTGTGCCGGTGTCCGGCCCTGCAGGTACTCCGGTTTGAGGTATTTACCCCGACCGTCGAACTCCCCCACCAGTCCCTGGTCCTTCCAATAGAAGTCAGTCCACGCGGACTTGCCAGTGTGATCCACCACCTCATGCTGAAGCTCCGGGACAGGGAAGCCTAGCTGCGCCATGTAGACGCGGCTCAGCGATTCGCCCGGGTACATGGCGCGTCCGTCGGCAAAGTCCAGCACTTTGGTAGCCCGTCGTCGTTGAGGACCGGTGGGGAGCAGCCCGATCCGGTGCGCCACTTCATCCCTGGTGGCTGGCCGGGCGTTCGACTCAGGGGCAAGCGGTTTGGTGTTCAGTAGCCGGTCCATCACTGCCACAGCCCAAGGAAAGTCGAACCTCAGTGCCAGCTCGACGGCGGTCGCAACCTTCCCCGTCACGAAACGGCGACCGAATCGGACTGGTTCGAGATTGGTCGGACCCCGCGCCAGCCGCTTCACCCCGTTGGCGCTCCGCCGCCCACTCCCGATCGGGACAACCACGTGAATACCGGCTGGCAGAGCTGGCCGGGGCAACCCCCACAGCACGCCCGCCGACTCGCCACCAAAAACCGGTGCCAGCTTTGCTGTCCGGTCGACCGCGTCCAGTTTGACCAGGTAGCGGGCCTCGTCGTCGAGCTCCGACCAACTCGCCGCTTCGACATAGCACCCGTGCCGAATCCGAAGCAGCTCACCCGCTGTCGAACGTTGTGACAGCTGCCGTGGCCATGCCTCGTCGAAGGGACGGTCGGTCGTGGAGATAATCCTGGTCATGGGGCCAGCCAAGCCGAATCGCACCGATTGGTGGGGCGTCGTCGCCAGTATGTGGACAAACCCCGTCACCAACCCGGATCCAACGGGCTCCAGCCGGGTCCTGTCACGCACGTCGCTATTCCGGTGAGGAACCCGGACATCGGTGGTCAACCTTTCCGCCACCGATGTCCAGGCCGACCCCTCAGTCCAGATTGCTCACCGCAGTGGCACCGCTGACCCAGCCAGCTAGGCTGAGGTCCATGGCCCACATCATTGAAATCTTCGGCAAAACTCCCACCATCAGCGACTCCTGCTTCGTTGCACCGACGGCGTCGATCATCGGGGACGTGGTCCTCGGCGCGGACTCCAGCGCTTTCTACGGCGTGTCAGTCCGCGGTGACACCGCAGCCATCCGCGTGGGCGACGGCACCAACCTGCAGGACAACGTGGTCATCCACGCGGACCCGGACTTCCCGACGACGGTCGGCGACCGGGTCAGCATCGGCCACACCGCGGTGGTCCACGGCTGCACCATCGGCGACGACTGCCTCATCGGCATGAGCGCCACCGTCATGAACGGCGCCGTCATTGGCGCCGGGTCGCTGGTGGCTGCGGGTGCGCTTGTCCTGGAAGGCATGCAGGTCCCACCCCGCTCGCTCGTCGCCGGTGTGCCAGCGAAGGTCAGACGGGAACTGACGGACAGCGAGTTTGAGAAGGTCAGGCAAAACGCTGCGTCCTATCAAGTGTTGGCCGAATCCCACCGTCAAGCGTTAACTTCTTGACTACAAGGTGACCATGTAGCACGCTGTAGTACATGCCCGTAGGACGCCCGAAGACCAAGCGTGACTTCGACGGGAATCCTCCAAGCCCGGGTTCCCAGTCGGCTCTTCGGCAGCGCAACCAGCAGCGGATCGTCAGTGTCCTCGCCACTGGTCCGCAGACGCAGGCGGAGCTGGCACGGCAGACCGGGCTCTCCACCGCAACGGTCTCCAACATCGTTAAGGCGATGGTCTACGCCGGCCTTGCCACCACCACACCCACCACCAGCTCGGGACGTCGGGCCCTCCTGGTTATCCTCAACGACAATGGTTCGCTTGCGGTGGGCATCGACATCGGCCGCCGCCATGTCCGGGTGGTCCTCGCGGGGCTGAACTATCAGGTGATGCAGGATGAGGCGACCGCCCTGCCGCTGGGACATTGCGCCCAGGAAGGGCTCGACGCCGCCGAACGCCTCCTCGACCAGCTTCTCCTGCAAGCCGGCACCACCCGCGCGTCGGTGCTCGGCGCCGGGGTAGGGATACCCGGCCCCATCGACCGCCGCACCGGGACCGTGGTGCAGGGCGCTATCCTCCCCGAGTGGGTAGGGATCAACATCCTCGCCACCTTCGGCGAACGCCTCGGATTTCCCGTCTTCATTGACAACGACGCGAATCTTGGTGCCCTCGCCCAGGTTACCTGGGGGCCGCACGGGGCGATCGAGAACCTAATGTTCCTCAAGGTCGGCTCGGGCATCGGTGCCGGGCTGATCTTTGGCGGCTCGGTCTACTACGGCCACGTTGGCATCACCGGCGAACTGGGCCACAGCACCATCGTCGAGCATGGTCTGGTCTGCCGGTGCGGAAACCGCGGCTGCCTGGAGACAGTCGCCTCAACCAGCACCATGGTGGACCTCCTCAGCCGCCGCGCTGAAGGGCCAATTACCGTCGATGAACTCGTGGACCTCGCGCTGGCCGGAGACACCACTGCGCTCCGCGTGATTGACGACGCCGGCCTCGCCCTGGGGAAGGCGGTCGCCAACGTGGCAAACCTGATCAACCCGGAGCTTGTGGTGATCGGTGGACCGCTGACCAGGCTGGACGACATCCTGCTCGAACCCATCCGCCGCGGCCTTATCCGCCACGCGGTACCCGTCGTGGGCGAGTCAACTGCGGTGCTCATGTCAGCCCTCGGTGACCGCACCGAAGCACTTGGCGGTGCCGCCGTCGTCCTCTCGCAGCCTCACCTACATAACGTTTAGCTACCAATAAAAGACGTTTTGTGTTCAAGACTTGACTCCAACATGCCGGACGGGGTTAACTTCCTATTCTGACCAGTCATGGTCAGGGAGAGCCAATGCCGCCACTCGGGAGGATGCGTATGGAACATCACAAGATCCTGGAAATGCGTTCCATCACCAAAGAATTCCCGGGCGTCAAAGCCCTCGACCAGGTTTCCATCACCGTCGAGGCCGGCGAAATCCACGCCATCTGCGGCGAAAACGGTGCCGGAAAATCCACTCTGATGAAGGTCCTTTCCGGGCTGTACCCCCACGGAACCTACGACGGCGCCATCATCTTCCAGGGCGAAGAGGTGGAATTCAAGGACATCCGGTCCAGCGAGGCTGCTGGCATTGTGATCATCCACCAGGAACTCGCCCTGATCCCCGAGCTCTCCATTGCCGAGAACATCTTCCTGGGCAACGAACCCGGTAAACGCGGAGTCATCGACTGGGACTCGGTGAACGCCCAGACCCTCGAGCTGATGGCCAGGGTGGGTCTGCGCGAGGAGGCCAACACCCCGGTCAAGGACATCGGCGTCGGCAAGCAGCAGCTCGTCGAGATTGCCAAGGCCCTCAGCAAGTCGGTGAAGCTGCTGATCCTGGACGAGCCCACGGCAGCGCTCAACGAATCCGACTCGCAGCACCTGCTCGACCTCATGGCCGGTCTCCGCTCCAAGGGCATCACCTGCATCATGATCTCGCACAAGCTCAACGAGATTGAACAGATTGCTGACTCCATCACCATCATCCGCGACGGTAGGACCATCGAGACGCTCCATGTGAAAAACGACGGCGTCGACGAGGACCGGATTATCCGGGGCATGGTGGGGCGGTCACTGGAATCACGGTTCCCCGACCACACGCCACAGATTGGCGAAACCTTCTTCGAGGTCCGCAACTGGACGGTCGGCCACCCGGCTGTCGCCGACCGGATGGTCTGCAAGGACTCCAGCTTCAAGGTGCGGCGCGGCGAAATCGTGGGTTTTGCTGGCCTGATGGGTGCGGGACGTACCGAGTTGGCCCGCTCCATCTTCGGACGGTCCTACGGAAATTTCATCTCCGGCGAGATCTACAAGGACGGCGAACTCGTCACCCTCAAGTCGGTGCCGTCGGCCATCAACCACGGCCTGGCCTATGTCACAGAAGACAGGAAATCCCTCGGGCTGAACCTGCTGGACGACATCAAGACCACCACCGTGTCCGCAGCGCTCAAGAAGATCACCCGCGGGCTGGTAGTGGACAACGACCAGGAATTCGTCGTTGCCGAAAAGTACCGTAAGTCGCTGAGGACCAAGACGCCATCGGTTAACGAAGGTGTCGCTAAACTCTCGGGCGGTAACCAGCAGAAGGTGGTCCTCGCCAAATGGATGTTCACCGACCCAGACCTGTTGATCCTCGACGAACCCACCCGCGGGATCGACGTGGGAGCCAAGTACGAGATCTACGGGATCATCCAGGAACTAGCCAATCAGGGCAAGGGCGTCATCGTCATCTCCTCGGAGTTGCCTGAACTGCTGGGTATCTCAGACCGTATCTACACCATCTTCGAGGGAGCCATCACAGGCGAGCTGGCCCGTGGCGAAGCCGACCAGGAATCGTTGATGAAACTTATGACCGCCCGCAGGAAGACTGCCTAGCTTTTAGGACGCACCCCATGACCTCCCTCAAACAAATCTTTGGCGGCGATACACGGCAGTTCGGGATGATCTTCGCCCTGCTCGCCCTGGTCGTCTTCTTCCAGATCACGACCGGCGGGAAGACCCTCACCTCCGGCAATATGATGAACCTCTTCAATGGCAACTCGTACATCCTGATCCTCGCGATCGGTATGGTGCTGGTAATCATTGCCGGGCACATCGACCTGTCGGTCGGATCCATTGCGGCGTTCGCCGGGATCGTCGTCGCCCTGGTAATGAGGGACTGGGACTTCCCCTGGTACCTGGGGATCGTCGTCGGGCTGCTCCTGGGCGCGCTGATTGGGGCGTGGCAAGGCTTCTGGGTGGCGTATATCGGCATTCCGGCCTTCATTGTCACCCTGGCCGGGATGCTGCTGTTCCGCGGCGCCAACCAGTTCGTCGGCCAGTCCAACACTGTCCCAGTCCCCCAGGAGTTCCGGTTTATCGGCGCCGGGTACCTGCCGGAAATCGGACCAGACCTCGGGTACAACAACCTGACCCTGCTGCTTGGGTTCGCCCTCATTGCAGCGGTGATCTACAACGAGGTCCGTACCCGCCGCCGGTTCGCCAAGATCGGTGCCGAAGCGCCCCCCGTCTGGGTCTCCGTTGTCAAAATGTCGCTCCTGTCAGCTGTCATTCTGTACGCGACCTACCTGTTCGCCACCGGCAACCCCGGCACCTCGTTCCCCGTCCCCGGGCTGATCCTCGGCGCGCTCGTCATCATCTACGGCTTCATCTCCACCAAGACCATTGTCGGCCGCCACGTGTACGCGGTCGGTGGCAACCGCCACGCCGCCAAACTGTCGGGTGTCCGCAGCCGTCGTGTCGATTTCCTCGTCATGATGAACATGTCCATCCTGGCGGCGCTGGCCGGCATGATCTTCGTGGGACGGTCCACAGCGTCAGGCCCGTTCGACGGCACCGGCTGGGAACTCGATGCCATTGCCGCAGTCTTCATTGGCGGCGCCGCTGTTACCGGCGGTGTGGGAACGGTCGTGGGGTCAGTCATTGGCGGGCTCGTCATGGCTGTCCTGAACAACGGCCTGCAACTGCTCGGGGTCGGCGCCGACCTGACGCAGATCATCAAGGGGCTCGTGTTGTTGGTCGCCGTCGCCTTCGACGTCTACAACAAGAGCCAGGGCAAGCCCTCCATCACGGGCATGATCATGAAGAATTTCGGCAACAAGGGGAAACCTGAACTGCCGACAGCCACCGAGACGGTCATTTCCAATGACGTCTCGGCCCGCTAAACCCCCAAACCAACACTTCAGCAGTTAGTTACTTAGTCCACAAAAGGAGCAGTAATGCGTAAGTACGCACGATCACTAGCGGCAATCGCCGCGATTTCAGCACTGGCCATCTCTGGTTGCGGCCGCGATGCCGGGACCGAAACCGAAGGAGAAGGCGGATTCGAGGAGGGCGCAGCGATCGGTGTTGCACTGCCCCAGAAGACGTCGGAAAACTGGGTCCTCGCTGAGGGGCTGTTCAACGATGGTCTGACCGAGGCCGGATACGACCCCGACGTTCAGTTCGCCAACGGTGGCGTTTCCGAGCAGCAGAACCAGATCAGCTCAATGATCACCAACGGCGTGGAAGTCCTGATCGTCGGGGCGATTGACGGCGCGCAGCTGGGAACCCAGCTGGCCCAGGCGAAAGAAGCCGGCATCACCGTTATCGCATATGACCGGTTGCTGACCAACACGGAAGACGTCGACTACTACGTGGCCTACGACAATTTCCAGGTTGGCGAGCTGCAGGGCCAGGCACTGCTTGACGGCATGGCTGAGCGGGGCGAAGGCCCCTACAACATTGAGCTGTTCGCCGGTTCCCCCGATGACGCCAACGCCCAGGTCTTCTTCGACGGTGCGATGAGCATCCTCGAGCCAGAGATCGAATCCGGCAACGTCGTCGTCACCTCCGGCCAGACCGAATTCAACCAGGCCGTCACCCAGGGCTGGGAAGCCGGAAACGCGCAGACCCGCATGGACACCCTGCTCACCGGTACCTACGGTTCCGAGGAACTGGACGGCGTCCTCTCCCCCAACGACACCCTGGCCCGCGCCATCCTGACCTCGGTCCAGGCCAGCGGCAAGGACCTGCCCATCGTCACCGGACAGGACTCCGAGGTTGAATCGGTTCGCTCCATCATGGCCGGCGAGCAGTACTCCACCATTAACAAGGACACCCGCGCCCTCGTCACCCACTCCATTGAAATGGTTCAGGGGCTTGGCGCAGGCGAGGAACTCGAGATCAACGATCCCGACTCCTACGACAACGGCGTCAAGGTTGTTCCCGCGTACCTGCTGGAACCACAGATCGTCACCGCAGAGAACGCTGCCGCGGCCTACGAGAACGATCCCACGCTGTCCGAGATCGTCAACGAGTAACCAGATCGTTTGAGTAGCCCGGCCCCCAGTGGGTCGGGCTACTTTTTTGTCTGCAGGCAGGCAAAGATGGGACGATGACCTCCCTTCATCCTGTGCAGCAGATCCCCCGACCACCCTGCGCCGCGCCCGGCGCCGCCGATCCGTTCGCTGCCACCGGCGACCCGCTGCGCTGGGGCGTCGTGGCCACCGGTCGCATCGCCGGCAATGTCACCCACGACATCGCTGGGCTTGAGGACAGCGTGCTGCAGGCGGTCAGCTCCCGAACGGAGGCGTCCGCCCAGGCCTTCGCTGAAGAGTTCGGATTCGCCACCAACTACCACGACGCCGACGGCGTCACCGGATACCAGCAGCTCTTCAACAATCCCGACGTCGACGTCGTCTACATTGCGACACCCCACGCCCAGCACTATGCGGTGGCCAGGGCTGCCCTCGAGTCGGGGAAGCACGTATTGTGCGAGAAGGCGTTCACCGTGAACGCGCGGGAGGCTGCGGAGCTGATCGATCTGGCCCGGGCGAACAACCTCTTCCTGATGGAGGCCCTCTGGAGCCGCTTCCTGCCGAGCGTCAACCGGGCCTGGGAGATCATCCACTCCGGTGAACTGGGCGACATCCAGTGGGTGCAGGCCGATCTTGGCTTCCCCTCCGACCACGGGCGAGACCACCGGCTGTGGGACCCGGCCGCGGGCGGCGGAGCGTTGCTCGACCTCACGGTCTACCCGCTGACCTGGGCGCTCGGGGCGCTTGGCTTCCCCTCGGCGGTGACGGCGACAGGGGTCCTGAACGACGACGGCATCGACACCCAGAACGGTCTCACCCTGACGTACCGGAGCGGGGCGCAGGCCCAGCTGACGTCGTCATTGGTGGCATCCGGCCCCGGCCAGGCCACCGTGTCAGGTTCAGCGGGCTGGTTGCGGACCGGGTCGGTGCTCCACAACCCGCGGGAGCTGACCATCCAGCCGCACCAGGGCGAGCAGCGGGTGGAAACCTTTGAGCAGGCAGGCCGCGGCTACGTCTATGAGCTGCGCGAGACGACCCGCTGCATCCAGCAGGGACTCACGGAAAGCCCCACCATGCCGTGGGCGGACACGTTGAACACCATGCGACTCCTTGACGGGGTCAGGGATCAGCTCGGGCTGCGTTACGCCAACGACGACGGCGAGTAGTCCGGGCGCGGTGGGCCAGACGCAGAGAGACCCGGCGGATTCTGCCGGGTCTCTCTGCGTCTGTCTACGCGTGCCT
Organism: Arthrobacter sp. CAN_A1; assembly: GCF_015751665.1. Lineage (NCBI taxonomy): Bacteria > Bacillati > Actinomycetota > Actinomycetes > Micrococcales > Micrococcaceae > Arthrobacter > Arthrobacter sp. CAN_A1. The sequence continues at coordinate 143,798 of NZ_JADOUR010000005.1, forward strand.
GTCCAAGCAGGTACTAGCTCAGGCGTGCTTTCAGGTTGTCATCGAGGGTCGCCAGGAATTCCTCGGTGGTCTGGTACGCCTGGTTGGGTCCGACGAGGGCCGCGAGGTCCTTGGTCATGTGGCCGGATTCGACGGTCTTGATGACTACGTCCTCGAGGGTTTCAGCGAACGTAATGACCTCGGGTGTGTTGTCCAGCTTGCCGCGGTGCATCAGCCCACGGGTCCAGGCAAAGATCGACGCGATCGGGTTCGTGGAGGTGGGCTTTCCCTGCTCGTGCTGGCGGAAGTGACGGGTCACGGTGCCGTGGGCAGCTTCGGCCTCGACGGTCTTGCCGTCCGGGGTCATCAGCACTGAGGTCATCAGACCCAGCGAGCCGAAGCCCTGGGCGACGGTATCGGATTGGACGTCGCCGTCGTAGTTCTTGCAGGCCCAGACGTAGCCGCCTTCCCACTTCATGGCGGAGGCCACCATGTCGTCGATCAGGCGGTGCTCGTAAGTGAGGCCGGCTGCTTCGAACTGGTCCTTGAATTCGGCGTCGAACACTTCCTGGAAGAGGTCCTTGAACTGGCCGTCGTAGGCCTTCAGGATGGTGTTCTTGGTGGACAGGTACACCGGGTATTCGCGCTGCAGGCCGTAGGCGAAGGACGCCCGGGCGAAGTCGCGGATCGACTCGTTGAAGTTGTACATGCCCATGGCCACGCCGCCCTCTTCAGGCATGGTGACGACGTCGAACTTCATGGGCTCGGAGCCGTCGGCTGGCTCGAACATCATGGTGACCTTGCCGGGGCCCGGCACCTTGAAGTTGGTGGACTTGTACTGGTCGCCGTGGGCGTGGCGGCCGATGATGATGGGCTTGTTCCAGCCCGGCACCAGGCGCGGGATGTTGGAGATGATGATCGGTTCGCGGAAGACGACGCCGCCGAGGATGTTGCGGATGGTGCCGTTGGGCGAAACCCACATCTTCTTCAGACCGAATTCTTCGACGCGGGCCTCATCGGGGGTGATCGTGGCGCATTTGACGCCGACACCGTGCTCTTTGATGGCGTTGGCGGCGTCGATGGTGACCTGGTCATCGGTGGCGTCGCGGTTCTGGATGGAGAGGTCGTAGTACTTGAGGTCGATATCCAGGTACGGGTTGATCAGGCGGTCCTTGATGAACTGCCAGATAATCCGGGTCATCTCGTCGCCGTCGAGTTCGACTACTGAACCCTTTACCTTGATTTTTGTTGCTGGCGCGTCAGCCACACGGTCTCCTTGCGATGGTGGGCCGGCAGCCTTGTGATGGACGCAGCTCGGCCCGCGATTTGTACTGGTTTTATCCTGCCCAACTATGCCACAGGCCACTATTGGTGCCCTAAATGGGGCTAGAGCGGATCCAGTCCCTCGGACGGCACAATATTTCCCCAGCGATCCATCATGGAACCGGGCGGTATGGGTTTGCCCCACCGATCGGTGGCCGGTGCTGGGCGCAACCCCCGGGTATCCGGCGCCGAGTTATGGCCGGGTGCCTGGCCGGCAGTGGGGTACGACGCCGCCTGCCCCCGGAAGGCTTTCGGCGTCAGTGCGGCGGGCAACCCTTGTATTCCGGGGCGGGTCATCCCGGGGACCTGCGGCGCCCAGGCGGGCAGGTTCAGGGGGCGCAGGTCAGCCAGATTGGGGTGTCGCACCGGATCCAGTCCGGCGTCCACCTTCGTCTGGCGCCGGCTCGCTGCGCGGAAGTTCCTGATCGCAAACACGCCGGCAATAATCCACAGGAATACCCCCGGCGTGCTGCCGAGGAACAACGTCAGGACGGCGAACAGTGCCACGGCCAGGCCAAGGAAGGCTGAGATCATCCGGGTTCCCGGTGACACTCCCCGCGCGAACGCCGAACCAATCAACGCCATCCCCGCCGCAAGGGTAAGAATCGAAGCGATCTCCATGGGCCCTGCCGCCGTCTCTGTTGGGCCGGCTAGTGAAAGAAGTGCCGGGTTCCGGTGAAGTACATGGTAATCCCTGCCGCTGTCGCCGCGTCCACCACTTCCTGGTCCCGCACCGACCCGCCCGGCTGCACCACGGCGCGTACCCCGGCGTCGAGCAGGATCTGCAGCCCGTCGGCGAAGGGGAAGAACGCGTCCGACGCCGCCACCGCACCACGCGACCGGGTGACTCCATCGCCGGCCAGGGTGTTGGCCCGTTCGACGGCGAGCTTGCAGGAATCGACCCGGTTGACCTGGCCCATGCCGACGCCCACGGCAGCTCCGCCGTCAGCAAGAAGGATGGCGTTGGATTTCGCCGCCCGGCAGGCGGTCCATGCGAACGCGAGGTCCGCGAGGGTGCGCTCATCGGCGGCTGGTCCCGCGGCGAGGGTCCAGGTTTCTGGTGCGTCGCCGTCGGCCTGAACGGTGTCGGCCAACTGCACCAGCACTCCGCCGGACACCTGCCGGATCTCCGCCGGGTCCCGACGGTAGCCCTCCGGCAGAGTCAGCAGGCGGATGTTCTTTTTGGCGGACAGGATGGCCACTGCCTCGGGATCGAAGTCGGGGGCAATGACCACCTCGGTGAAGACGTCCTTCACTGCGGTGGCCATGGCGGCGGTGACCGTCCGGTTGGCAGCGATGACACCGCCGAAGGCCGACACCGGGTCGCAGGCGTGCGCCTTGGAGTACGCGTCAGCAATCGGGTCCGCGGCGTCGGTGGCACCGACCGCGACGCCGCACGGGTTGGCGTGTTTGATGATGGCGACTGCGGGGCGGTCGAAGTCGAAGGCGGCGCGGAGGGCAGCATCGGCGTCGACGTAGTTGTTGTAGCTCATCGCCTTGCCGTGCAGCTGATCGGCCTGGGCGATGCCAGGCGTGGCACCCTGCTCCACGTACAGGGCGGCGTCCTGGTGCGGGTTTTCGCCGTAGCGCAGCACCTCGGAGCGTTCGAGTGCGATACCGGCGTAGGCCGGCCACGAATCGCCGTCGGTGGTGCCGTCACCAAACTGCGAGGCCGTCCAGGCGGCGACCGCGTTGTCATACGCGGCGGTGTGGGAGAACGCGAGCGCGGCCAGCCGGCGTCGTGCACTGAGGTCGAAACCGCCGGCGTCGGCAGCCGCCACCACGTCGCCGTACCGCGCCGGGTCCACCACGATGGCCACCGAGGGGTGGTTCTTCGCCGCGGAGCGCACCATGGCCGGTCCGCCAATGTCGATCTGCTCGACGACGTCGTCCTCCGCCGCACCGGATTTCACCGTGTCCACGAAGGGGTACAGGTTCACCACCACCAGGTCGAACGGCTCCACCTCGAGCTGCCGAAGCTGTTCGACGTGGTCTTCGCGGCGACGGTCCGCAAGAATTCCGGCGTGCACCATCGGGTGCAGTGTCTTGACCCGACCGTCGAGGCACTCCTGGAAGCCGGTCAGCTCGGACACCTCGGTGACGGGGACCCCTGCGGCGGCGATGCGCTGGGCGGTGGATCCGGTGGAGACGATGCTGACGCCGGCACGGTGCAGACCCATGGCCAGCTCCTCGAGCCCCGTCTTGTCGTACACCGAGATCAGGGCCCGGCGGATGGGAACTTGGTCGAGGTGGTTTAGGCTCACGCGGTGGCTCCAGGATTTTCGCTGCGGGTGGGGTCGTCTTCAGTCTAGGACACCGGGCCCACCCAAACCCTGGGCCGGGTCACTACCAATGACCGGGATCCGGCGTGAGAACCGTTATGGGCGCTGACCCGATGCGTTGGGTTGGTTGACGCGAAGCCCGGGTTTGGTGAAATCGATCCACGAATTTCGGGGGACGCGATGGTCCGGCGGTACAGTTTCCCCGTGAGCACCGAAACCGAACTACCCACCGGAAACCAGGTGGTGCAGGAACTGCCGTGGCGCTGGAGGGTGCAGGGGAAGATTTTCCTCATTGGCGGCCTCGGCTTTATGTTCGATGCCTGGGACGTCACCCTCAACGGGTATCTGATCCCCCTGCTGTCGGACTACTGGGACCTGGCGCCGGGCGAAGCCGCTTGGGTGGCGACGTCCAACCTGATCGGCATGGCCATCGGCGCGTTCGCGTGGGGGTCCATAGCTGACATCATCGGCCGGAAACGCGCCTTCACTCTCACCCTGCTGATCTTCTCCATCTTCACCGTGCTCGGCGCGTTTTCTCCCGACTTCATTTGGTTCTGCGTCTTCAGGTTCATGGCCGGGTTCGGGCTGGGCGGCTGCATACCGGTGGACTACGCCCTGGTGGGTGAGTTCACGCCACGAAAACACCGGGGCCGCGTGCTCACCGCGATGGACGCCTGGTGGCCGATCGGGGCTGCCCTGTGCGGGGTGGTCTCGGCCCTGCTGATGACTGCCTTCGGTGACTGGCGTTACCTCATGCTCGTCATGGTGCTGCCGGCTCTGCTGGTGTTCTGGGTCCGACGGTCGGTGCCGGAATCCCCGCTCTTCCTGGTCCAGAAGGGCCGGCGGACCGAGGCTGAGGCCGTGATCAACGACCTGGTGGACCGCACCGGTGTTCCCCGCACGGCGTGGCGACTTCCCAACCCTGCCGAAGCGCCGAAACTGTCCATCGGCTCAATCTCAGGGCAGCTCCCCGCACTGTGGCGGTTCGACTGGCGGATCACCCTCGCCGCATGGGGTCTGTTCCTGAGCATCCTCCTGGTCTACTACGGCGCGCTCACCTGGATGCCCCAGATTCTGGTGCAGGCAGGCTACAAACAGTCGGTTGCCTTCCTCACCACTGCCGGGATGACAGCGGTAGGGTTTTTCGGCGTTGTCGCCGCTGCGCTGCTGGTGGAGCGGGTGGGGCGCAAATGGATCCTCGCCGTCTCGGGGCCGCTGTCCGCCGTCGTCCTGGTGATCTTCGCCCTGACGGTCGAGCTGCCCGCGGTTGCGACCGCCTGGCTGCTGCTGTTCGGGTTCCTGATCCAGGTCGCCATCCCTGTGCTGTACACCTACGTGTCGGAGCTGTACCCCACCGAGTTGCGCGCGTCAGGATTCGGCTGGGCGTCCACAGTGTCCAGGGTAGGAGCAGGGCTGGTGCCGCTGATTTTCGGTTCGCTGCTGTGGCCCGTGTTGGGACTGCCGCTCACCTTCGCCGCGACCGGCCTACTGGTGCTGGTGGCGGTGCTGTGGATGGCATTCAACGCGCCGGAAACGCGCGGCAAGGCGTTGACGGACGGCTAGCCAAGCATTGACACCGGGTGTGACGTGACCCACGCTAAATGAGGATCAGTCAACCCGGAGGTTTATATGTTCGCCCGCCGCGCCACCGCCGTCGCCCTCGCAACTCTCCTTGCGGCGGGTACTGCCGCCGCCCCCACCCAGGCCAGGCCCGCCAGCTCAGACTCCCCCCGGGGCCTGCACTCGGTGCGCGGGCCCGTAACCGACGAGAACTTCTATTTCGTGATGGCGGACCGTTTCGCCAACGGGGATGCAGCCAACGACGACGGCGGACTCGGGTCCGATCCGATGGTGTCGGGTTTCGATCCCACCCGGAAGGGGTTTTACAATGGCGGCGACCTGGCCGGTCTGCTGGATCAGATCGACTACATCGAAGGCCTCGGCACCACGTCCATCTGGCTGACTCCAAGTTTCAAGAACAAGGCGGTCCAACCCGAGGACAACTCGGCGGGCTATCACGGGTACTGGATTACCGATTTCACCCAGATTGACCCCCACCTTGGCAGTAACGACGATCTCAAAGCGCTCATCGACGAAGCACACAGCCGAGACATGAAAGTGTATTTCGACATCATCACCAACCACACCGCTGACGTGATCGGCTATGACGAGGGCGCCCGGATGCCCTACGTCTCCAAGGATGCGGCGCCCTACACCACGGCCGACGGTGACACCTTCGATGACCGGGACTTCGCTGGCACCGGGACCTTTCCCGAGCTGGACCCGGCGTCGTCGTTTCCGTACAGCCCGGTACTCGAACCGGGCGAGGAGACGCTCAAGGTGCCGGCCTGGCTCAACGACCCGGCGCTCTATCACAACCGCGGCGACACCACCTTTGCTGGGGAGGATTCCTTCTACGGGGATTTCTTCGGCCTCGACGACCTTTTCACCGAGCACCCCACGGTGGTGGACGGTATGAAGGATATTTACCAGACGTGGATTGCCGATTTCGGCGTCGACGGCTTCCGGATCGACACCATGAAGCACGTCAACGACGAGTTCTGGCAGGAGTTCGGCCCCGATGTCTTGCAATTTGCCAACGACGAGGGCAAGGAGGAGTTCTTCATGTTCGGCGAGGTGTTCGACACCACCAAAAGCTTCACCTCCCAGTTCACCACCCGCAACAAGATGCAGTCGGTGCTGGACTTTCCGTTCCAGGAAGCGGCGCGAAATTTCGCGTCACGGGGAACTGACGCCACGGCGCTCGGGGAGTTCTTCGTCGGGGACGACTGGTACACCGACGCGGATTCGAACGCCTACTCATTGCCCACCTTCCTGGGCAACCACGACATGGGCAGGATCGGCGGCTTCATCACCGCCGACAACCCCGACGCCGGGGACGCGCAGTGGCTCGACCGTAGTGAGCTCGCCCATGAGCTGATGTATTTCTCCCGGGGCAACCCGGTGATCTACTCCGGGGATGAGCAGGGCTTCACCGGCCCGGGAGGTGACCAGGACGCGCGGCAGACCCTGTTCGCCAGCCAGGTGCCGGACTACCTGGACGACGATCTGCTGGGAACTGATGCCACACACGCCACCGACAACTTCACTACCGGGCATCCGCTCTACCAGAAGATCAGTGAACTCGCTGCGATCACCGAAAAGCACCCGGCGCTGCGCAACGGCGCCCACCAGAACCGTTACGCAGCTGAGGGCCAGGGTATCTACGCGTTCTCGCGGATCGATGCGAAACGTCAGCGCGAGTATGTGGTGGCGCTGAACAACAGCACCGAGCCGCAGACCGCGCAGATCCCCACTTATGGCGGCGATAAATCCTTCCAGAAGGTGTACGGCGACGCGGACCGCAAGGTGAAGAGTTCACGGACCGGTAGCCTGACCGTTGAGGTACCCGCGCTGTCCACGGTGGTCTACCAGTCTTCCGGGCGGATTCCCCGCTCCGACGAGGCGCCCGCCGTCGCCTTACGCGAGCCGGTGCCGGCCGCCGATGACAACGGCCGGATGGAAGTGGGAGTCGACGTCGAGGGTTCCTCGTTCTACCAGGTGAGCTTCGAGGCGCGGACGGCAAACGGAGGGTGGACACCGATCGGCACCGACGACAACGCCCCGTACCGGGTGTTCCACGACATCAGCGCCCTGGAGCCGGGCACCGAAGTGCAGTACCGGGCCGCGGTGCTGGACAACGGCGGGCATACCGCAGCCAGCTCGACCCGCACCGCGGTGGTTCCCGCTCCCAAGGTGACTATCACGTCGCCCGCCGAGGGCAGCAACGTGCAGGGCGAGGTACGCCTAAGCGCGGTGGCCGATCCCGAGAAGCCGTCCCACGTGGTCGACTTTGAGCGCAGTGTCAGCGGCGGCGACTGGCAGCTGTTGGGTTCGGATGATTCATCCCCCGCCTACACGGTGGTGGATGACCTCTCCGCGCAGGAGCTCACCGACGGCACCGAACTCAGGTACCGAGCGCTACTCGACGGGGTAGCCAGCGACATCAGAACCGTGACGGCCGGTGCGGGGCAGGTGGCTCAACCGGAGGCTGTCTCGGTTCCGGGTAGCTTCAATGCCTCGCTTGGGTGCGACGGCGACTGGCTACCGGACTGTGCCGAGGCGCAGCTCAGCCTGGATCCGGCGGATTCCCTGTGGAAACTAACAGTCGCTGATCTTCCGGCGGGATCCTACGAATTCAAGGCGGCGCTGAACCGCAGCTGGGACGAGAATTACGGCGCCGGTGGTGTCCGGGGCGGCGGCAACATGGTACTCGACCATCCGGGTGGGGCTGTGACGTTCACCTACGACCACGCGACCAAGCTGGTGACCACCGGATAGCGTGTTACAGCCAGCGGTTCCGTCTAAACGCGAGGTACAGCCCCACGCCGGTGGCGACCATCAGCACCAGGGCGAACGGGTAGCCCAAAGCCCAGTGCAATTCGGGCATCACATCGAAGTTCATGCCGTAGATGGCGGCCACCAGGGTGGGTGCGAAAAGAATCGCAGCCCAGGACGAGATCCGTTTGACCTCCTCGTTCTGGGCCAGCGACGTCTCGGTCAGACGGGTCATCTCCTCGTTCTGGCGTTGCGCCACCAGCGTTGAGTGGACAGTCAGGGCGCTCTGCAGCAGGGTGCGGAACGTGTTGACCTGTTCAATCAGCCGGATTACGTGGTCGAGGACATCGCCCAGCCGGCGGTTCACCTCAGGGTCCAGATGATATTTCTCGGAGCCACGCTGCAGGTTCTCCACCATGAACTGCAGGGGCTGGGTGGCCCGCTGGAACTCGATCACCTCGCGGTGCAGGTCGTAAATACGCCGGGAGACGCCCGGGTCGCCGCCGAAAAGCTCGTTCTCAATCTCGTCGATGTCGTTCTCTAGCCCGTTCACCACCGGCTCATACTCATCCACCACCTCGTCGAGGATCGCGTAGAGCACTGCCGCCGGCCCCACCGCGAGCAGCTCGGGGCTCTCCTCCAGCCGGTTGCGCACCTTCCCCAGATCGGGTGACTCGGCGTGCCGGACGGTGACCACGAAGTCTTCGCCGACAAACACGTGGAGCTCCCCGAACTCCACCTTCTCCTCCGCATCAAGGTAGCGGGCCGGGCGCAGCACCACAAAGAGGGTTGACCCGTAGCGCTCCAGTTTGGACCGCTGATGACCCTTCAATGCGTCTTCAACGGCCAGGTGGTGAAGGGAAAATTCGTCGGCGACGGCGGCGAGCTCGTCGTCGTCGGGCCGGTACAGACCGATCCACGCCATGCCCTCGTTGGCGCGCATGATCTCGAAGGTTTCATCGAGGGACTTCGGGTTAGGCTGCCGTTTCCCGTTAACATAGACGGCGTTGTCGATCAGCGCCATCTCAGCCCTGTTCCTGACTGAGCCGACGGAGGGTCTCGATGAGGAGCGTGCGTTCCTTCACCTTGATGCGTTCGTGGAGGGTGTCCTCGGTGTCGCCGTCGAGCACCTCGACGGCGGCCTGCGCAAGGATCGGACCGGTGTCGACGCCGGCGTCGGCGATCATCACCGTGCAACCGGTCACCTTGACCCCGTACGCGAGGGCGTCCCGCACGCCGTGGGCACCGGGGAAGCTGGGCAGCAGGGCCGGGTGGGTGTTGAGGTAGCGGTTGGGGAAGGCGTCGAGGAATCCCTGGTCGACGATTCGCATGAACCCTGAGGACACCACGTAGTCCGGGGCATAGGAGGCGACCTTCTCCGTCAGGGCGGCGTTCCAGTCGGCGCGCTGGTCGAATGACGCGAAGTCCACCACGAATCCGTCGATCCCGGCCGCGGTGGAGCGCTCCACCCCGTAGGTGCCGGGACGGTCGGCCCCGACGGCGGCGATAGTGAGGTCAAGGGTGCCGGTGTTGACCGCGTCGATGACGGCCTGAAGGTTGGATCCGGTACCGGAAACCAGGACTACGATGCGCATGGGTCAACCATAGGCTGCGCTCTACCCTAGGGTTAAACCATGACCGAAAGCCCCCGCCCCGCCAAGCCAGCTCCGCCCACTCCCGGGTCCCCCGAGGAACAAGAGCTGGCCCGGACGCGCAGCTACTTCAGGTGGTTCCTGCTGGCGATGCTCGGCGCCGTCCTGACCGGCACACTCCCCCTGCCATGGAAGGTCCTCGGCTTGGTGTTCGGGCTGGCCGCACTCGTGCTGGGAATCTTCGCCCTGGTGCGGGCGGTACGGGACAAGCTCCCGGGGCTGCTCCGCATCACCACGGTAATCGGGCTCGTCGCCACAGCGTTCCTGGTCATCGGGACCGGCGCCCAAGTGGCGCTCTGGCCGGTGACCGTCGACTACGAGGAGTGCATGAGCACCGCTCTGACCAACGCCGCGCAGAGCGCCTGCCAAGACGAGCTCAGCAACCTGGGCGGCCTGCTCCCGGGCTCCTGAGCGGCACCGCAGGCAGGTGGCGGCTCCTGTGCTTCCCCCGAGGAAAGTGGCGGCGGTGCACGTGAGTGGTTGCCCCACCACTTGGCTGCGGCTCGGCCACTTCCCTGCTGAGCAACGCCACATTTCTGCGCCTTAGCTACTCTTTCGGCGGCCTTCCCGCTCCAGCAGCGGCCCCGCCGCGTAGCCGACGATGACGCCGACGGCCACCTCCGCGGCAATCAGGAGTGCCACCCACAACGGGTCGGGCCCCAGATCGACCAGCCGGCCCAGGCCCAGGGACGCGCGGGACACCCAGGCAACCACCCCGGCAGCGACGCCGGCGGTCACCCCGATCAGCACAGCGGCGGCCAGCGTGGACACGCTGGCCGTAAACCACCGCGCATCCATCTTCGTCTCCAGCCACTCATCGAGGTGGTTCTCGCCTTCCCTGAAGAACCACCAACCGGCCAGCAGGCCCGCCAGGACGGGTATGGCCAGTGCCGCCAGCCCGTACTCAAGGGTGCCCGGCGGCACCGCGCCCAGGACCGGCAGGGCAGGCAGCGGCCCGGCGCTGGTGGTCAGCGGGGTGATGGCGCTGCCGGACCCGAGTGCGAACCCGGCGCCGGACGCCCAGGCGAGGGTCCACACCACCAGGTTGGGGAGGAAGCCCAGCTGGGCGAGAGTCAGCGCGCTTCCACCGACAATTCCTGCGTCGAGGCGCTGGTACACGGCCGCCATCTCCGCCCAGCGCAGCCCGAAGGTCACCGCCAGCAGCAGCGCCGACAACCCGAGCGACACGATCAACGCCACAAAACCGGCCCGGACACCCGACCAGGCATACGATCCGGCCCAGCGGGAGTGCTGGCTGGTCTTCGCGAGCCAGGCAGCGCGGTCGACGCCGATCAGCCGGCTCCATTCGCCGGCCTCCCGGTACGCACCGATCACCAGCCCCAGTCCCGCCGAGAGCAGGGGGATCAGCGCACCGGCGGCCAACGGGGCTGTTGCCTCCGCAGTAGCGCAAAGGTAGGCGACGCCGGCACCGATGACGGCGTAGCTGCCGAGCGCCCCGAGGAGTGCCTGCCACAACTGGTCGGAGTACGACGCGCGGGCCAGGCGGCGGCCCGCCCGCCAGGCCAGCAGAAAGGGAATGAGGGTGAGCCCCAGCGGCACCAGGGAGAGAATTCCGGTTGTTCCCACCCCGTCCGGGTCGGCCGAAGCGAAGGTCACCTCCAGCGGCACTCCGTGGATCAGGAGCCAGGCCTGCCCGCCCAGCTGCAGCATCGCGGTGGCCGTGCGATCAGCGAATCCGCCCGCTACCCAGACAGCGGCGAGGGGGACCAGGATCAGCAGCCCGGAGATCACTGCTGACTGTGCCAGTTCGAATACACCCTGCAGCCACAGGGGCATGGGCAGGGCGCGCCGGCCGGGCATACGGAGTGGAAGTTTCATCTCCTCCATGGTGCCACCGGCAGCAGCCTCCACCGTTCAGCGACGCGGTGCAACCACCCCGATGAAGGGCACCCGCAGCATCGGTCAGACGAGAAGATCCAGCAATCCCTTGACCAGCGCGGCGCCGGCGCCGAGGAAAGCGATCACAATCACAAAGAAGCGGGCATGGTCGTCCTTGATGAACCGGGAGAGCTTCTCGCCAGTGAAAATTCCGCTCACGATCACGACGCCGATCGCAGCCCACATCCACCATTGCAGGGCGGGAGCGTCAGTGGGATCGAGGCTGAGCTTGACCGCCAGGGTGACCAGGCCAATCACCACGAAGAACGGCTGCAGGGTGGCAGCAAACGGCCGTTGCGGCCAGCGGGACAGCATGGCGTACGCGCTGACCGCCGGGCCGCCGACGCCGGCCATGGAGTTGGTCAGTCCAGCAGTGAACCCCGCGATGGCCTTCGGAGTATTGCCGCGCACCACCACCGACGAACGCTGCAGCACCAGTGACACCGACAGCGCCACCAGGACGACGCCACCCACCGTCACCGACAGGGGCGCGGACGGCAGCATCACCGCAGCGATGGACCCGGGAATCGACCCAAAAACCGAGGGGATCACCATCCACCGGAACATGCTCCAGTCAATGTCCTTCCAAACCCGCCCAACAATCAGGGTGGAGGACACCACCCCGCAGATGTTCACCAACACCACGCCCTCGTGCGGGCCCAGCAGGATGACCAGGAACGGCGCGATCAGGAGGGCGAAACCCAGCCCCGCAATCCGCTGCGCAATGGCGCCGAGCAGGATGGAGAAGAGGACGATGAGGAAGATGCCGGTGGTCACAGATGACACAGTACGCCTGGGCAACTGTTTTCTGGCTTTCCGTGACAGGCGCCCCAGCACCGGCCAGTAGGCTTGGATGATGCCTACAGCTACCGCAGCCCTCCAGATTGCTGACTGGCGTCAGCAGGTTTTCGACCTCTACGCCCAGGTGCGCGACAGCGCCCGGTCCGACTCGCCGTCGGCGGCGCACGCCCTGTGGCGTGCCGGACGGGACCGGCTCTTCGCCACGCATCCCGCGTCGCCCCTGGATGCGTCGGCGGCCGCCTCCTTCAACGGTCTCGCCGTGGCCGGATACCAGCCGGACTACCGGTTTGAGGCAGTGATCGACGACGACGGCGTGGGCGAGGAGATGACTGTCCCCACCGGGACGGACGGGACCGTGGCGTTCCAGCGGCTCGGCACCGTGGGGCTCGACGGCGTCGGGCGGCTGGCTCTGTGGCGGCTCGCCTCCTACGGGGGTGGGCTGTTCCTGCCCCTACGCGATGGTTCGGCCGGACAAACAGGCGGCACCTACGGCGGCGGTCGGTATGTGCTGGACACGGTCAAGGGCTCGCACCTCGGCGTGGTGGGCGACCGTCTCGTCGTTGACCTGAACTTCGCCTATAACCCGTCGTGTGCCTATGACGAGGCCTGGGCCTGCCCCCTGCCCGGCCCGGATAACCGGCTCGACACCGAACTCCGCGTCGGCGAGCTGTATTCCACCTACTAGCACTCGGAGTTACTCCTTCCGTAGCGTGATGTGGTCCAGTGGACTCATGTCCCGTCCCACTGAGGAAGGCCCCGCTCATGTTTTCGTCCTTTGTTCCGCCGCGTCAGGTCAGGATCGGTGACGCAGCATCGTTTGTCGGCACCACACCGCGGGCGATCCGCCACTATCACGAGATCGGGCTGCTCCCCGAGCCCGAGCGGGGCAGCGACAATCGCCGCCGCTACGGCTACGAAGAGATGATCCGCCTCCTGTGGATCCGCAAGATGGCCGACGCCGGGATCGCCCGCCTGACCTGGACAACCTGCTGGTCATCGAGCGGATCTTCGGCCCGCCCGGTGCGGCTGTCAATGCGACCCGGTACATCGCTTTGGCCACCCACCCGGGTCTGCGGGAGGCATCCGACCGCGTTGATGCCGCGGAGGAGGCACTCGATGACACGGTCACCGTCGACGACCCCCGCGTGGCACGGGTGGCTGCCGAACGGCACGCCTTCGAATTGGCGCTGAATGCCGTCATTGAGGATTCTGGCCTGGCTCAGGACGACGAGGCGATTTTCGACGCCTGGGACGATCTCCACCCGGCTGTTGCTGAGGGCGTTCAGGACGAGGCTGGCCAAGGGGCCGGCACCGGGCAGAAGTCCGGGACCCTGATTGAAGCTGTTGGAAAGATGCCCTACGACTGGTCTCCGGCCCGCCTGCGTTGCATTGAGTTAACCCTGGAACTGGACGCCAGCGAGTCGACGGCTCCCTAACCTGCGCCACGGCCCCAGACCCGCGGGACCGTCAATTGCGCCATGCCGATCTCGCGGCCAACGGCCGGGTCGACCAGCGGACCTGCCAGTGGTGAGCAGGCTTTATCATGGAGCTAAGACACCCGGTACCCCTCTGGAGGATCACATTACGGATACTGCCGCCCAACACGATATCTACTTCGGCGCGCCCGAACCCGTCAACGAGGCCGAAGTCCTCGAGTCGGCGTCGCGCGCTGCAGTAGCGCGTTTCAACGACCGTGCCGACATCACCACCGTCAAACGCCGTTTCACGCTGATCAACCAGAACGTCACCCCGCACCAGGCGATGGTGGAGGATCTGCTGTTCATCCGCGCCGCGCTTGAAGGCGCTGCCATTGAGTACCTGCTGGTGCGCGGCAATGATGAGCGTCCGGTGATCGCGATCGACCTGAAGCACCGTGACCGTCTCCGCGACGCCCTCGTCGCAGCCTGCGAGAATGAGCCGTTCTACTCCCGCACCGTGGACACGAAGCGCAAGACCACCCTCCTGGTGACCGACGGTTCCCTGTCCCACAGCAGCAAAGCCCGGATCTTCCGCCTGTTCCGCCCCCGGATCGAACCGATCGGCGGCCTGGCGTTCGGGCCGTCAGCCGGCGTGCAGATTGAGCTGTGGAAGCTCGGCGGCGACACCATCGAGCTGCCGGTCGAGAACTCCCTGACCCGCCGCAACCTCCCCTCCTCCGAGGTGGTCCGCGGGTCGGTGGAACGCCACGGGCTGATGTGGCCCACGATCGACAACATGTTCGCCGATCATGCGACCGACATCGACTTCGAGATTGACCTGGTGTTTTCCTGGGTGGACGGCAGTTCACCCGAGTTCCAGGCCGCCCGCGCCGCACGGATGCAGGGCGCCGTGGTGGGTTCGGGCGACGATCACGAGGCACGGTTCCGTCAGATCAACGAGCTGAAGTACGCCTTGCGGTCGGTGTACATGTTCGCTCCGTGGGTCCGCCGGATTTTCATCGCCACCGATTCGGACGCGCCCTCCTGGCTGGCCGATCACCCGTCGGTGACCCTGGTCCGCTCCGAGGAGCATTTCAAGGATCCGTCGGTGCTCCCGACCCATAACTCGCAGGCCGTCGAAAGCCAGCTCCAGCACATTCCCGGGCTGTCGGAGCACTTCCTGTACTCCAACGACGACATGTTCTTCGGCCGCCCGGTGTCCCCGGACATGTTCTTCTCGCCGGGCGGGATCACCAAGTTCATCCAGGCGGACACCCGCATCGGGTTGGGCGATAACGACGCCGAGCGCAGCGGCTTCGAGAACGCAGCCCGGGTCAACCGCCGGCTGTTGCATGAGCGCTTCGGCAGGATCACCACCCGGCACCTCGAACACACGGCGGCTCCCCTGCGCCGCAGCGTGCTCCTGGAAATGGAGGAAGAGTTCGCCGCCGAGTTCACGGCCACCGCCGCGTCACGGTTCCGCGCCAAGGACAACATTTCTGTCACCAACTCGCTGTACCACTACTACGCGTTGCTGACCGGCCGGGCCGTCACCCAGGAGTCAGCCAAGGTCCAGTACATCGACACCACCATGCGGTCGGGGCTGCGCAGCCTCAACAAGTTGCTCGACAAACGGCACACCGACTTCTTCTGCCTCAACGACGGCAGTTTCCCCGAGGTCCCCGCCGAGGAGCGGGCCCGGTTGGTCACCGATTTCCTGGAGAAGTACTTCCCCATCAAGGCGCCCTGGGAAAAATAGCCGGACCGAGGCCGGGAGCCTGATAAAAAAGCCAGCGAGCCTGCGCTCAGGCCCCGGTGAGCTGGCGGGCCGGTGCCGCGTCGGCAATCGACACACCCGCGGCCTCGAGCCGGCGGCGTGTTTCCGCCAGCGGGACGGTCTCGCCCACCGGCCGGTACGCGCCAATCGGCACCACCGAGTGCACAATCGTGTCCTCATAGACGTGGACCAGGTTGTAGGCCTGGGCACCGTCCTGCCCGCGGGTACCGCCGCCGTCGTACCCCAGATCCTGGGTGTAGCAGGTGGCCGACGCCACGGAGACCGGCACCCCGGCGAAGGTGGCGGTGGTCGAGTAATGCAGGTGCCCGGCCAGGATGCCGCGCACGTCGGACCCGCGGACGACGTCGGCCAGTTGGCGTTGGCCGCGCAACTCCACCAGGACCGAGAGGTCCTGCACGCAGGGAATCGGTGGGTGGTGCAGTGCCAGCAGGGTGCCGTGCGGCGCCGGGGTGAGGAGCTCATTGGCCAGCCACACCAGCTGGTCGTGGCTGAACTCGCCGTGATGGTGGCCCGGCACCGTCGAATCAAGGGTGATGATGCGTAGCCCGTTGATGAGGTAGCTGCGGTCGATCGGGGCGGAGTCGGGTGCCTGATCGAGCAGGCCGACCCGGAAGTTGGCCCGGTCATCGTGGTTGCCCATCGCCCAGATCACTTCGGCGCCGAGCTTCGCCGCGGCGGGTTCGACAATGGCGCGGAGCTTCGCGTAAGCGTTCGCTTCGCCCCGGTCGGCCAGGTCTCCGGTGAAGACCAGCGCTTCCGGCCGGGCTCCCGAGTCTTCCAACTCGGTGAAAATCTGTCGTAACCGGGCTTCGCTATCCACCGCCCCGTACAGTGGCCCGGGCCCACCGAGCAGGTGGGTGTCGCTGAGGTGGAGGATAAACTGCTGCGGCCGGGGATGCTCGGCCGTCCGGTAATTCATGGTGACCTTCTAGGTAGCTGGCGGTAACCGTTTACAACCTAATTGACCTCCATCAAAGCAGAGATCAAACCAATAGCCGGTGAACACCGCCCGGCAAGTCGGATAACGCTTGACGAGCGACCGCCCGGCCAGGGTTCCCCGGCCGGGCGACCATCCTTTTTACTTGCGGACCAGCGAGGTCTCAGTGAAGCCTCCCGGCGCCACGTACACCGTGCCCTGATCCTTGCCCTTACCCTTGACTTGCGCCTTGCCCTTGCTGCCCGGTAAGGCAACCGGCTGCCCTGCCGCATCGTAGGCCTGCTGTTCCAGCCAGTACCCGCGCGGCACTTTCACCTGGTGCAGCGTCTTCTTCTCGGCGGCACTGACATAGATGGTCGACTCCCCTGCCGGACCGTCCACCGTCACCGAGGAGATCAGCGGTTGGAGAAGCAGCGCGTCGATCGAAGCGGGACCACCGTCGACGGCTGCGCTCACGCTGCGCTCTCCACGCTTCAGAACCCGGTCGAGGCTGAACGGCTGCAACAGCCCCGGCGCGTCGGTGATGCCCTGCTCGCCCGCCCCACCATTCGGGGTGGTGCCGAGCTTCCGTTTCCCCGACCAGGTGGTGGTACCCGCGTCCTCAATAGTCCGGTTCACGATCGGATACACGTTGCGTTCCTGCTGGTGCGCGGGCACCGGGATGCGCAGACGTGCGCCGGCGCTCAGTTGCGCGTACGCGCCGCCGGAGATGTTCGCCTCCCCGGTCCACGCCGACTCGGCCGTGATCATGCTGCCGTTGCCCTTGATGGTCCCGGTTTCCGCTTCCACCACGGTGAGCCCGTCGGTGGCGACGGTCTGGTCAATACCCAGGGCGTCAGCCTTCAACGCCGGGTGGGCGTCGAGGACCAGCATGGACAGCAACCCGTGGATGGTGGACTCGGCACCCGAGTTGAGGTTGACGGTGCCATCGGACTGGACACCGTCGAAGGTGACACCCGTTGCCGGGTTGTAGGTGGGCTCGCCGCTACGATTGGCGCCGAAGTACCAGCCACCCATCACCGCCGCCAGCTCATACAGCCCGGTGGCACCCGTCGCTTCGGCCGTCGAGACCAGGCTTTGCAGCCGCGAGTCGACGCCGTAGGCGATCTGCACCCGTTCCGAGGGAGTCGGCGTCCACGCGTTGTCCGGCCCACCGGCGGCGATCAGCTGAGCGGTGAAACCGGCGGTGTCCTTGACGGCCGCGTCGGCCAGGTCCGGCCGACCCAGCACCACTGACGCGTCGGCGACGGCGGCCGGGGCCATGCCGCCCCAGGCGTGCCAGAAGGTCTGCGATTTGGTCCAGGGCAGGATGGCACCGAAGGGCCAGGCCCGGGTGTCCCCGGCCGACATCTCGGCGATGCCTTCGCTCAGTTGGGAGAGCGCCGTCCGGGCCACCTCATCGGCCGGCTCGACAGCAACATAGGCCGACAGGCCCAGTACCGCTTCGGCCGACGCGTCGGCGCCGTTGGCGATCAGCCAGGCCGGAACCGCCACGCCGTCGGCCACGTCATACTGGCCGTACCGGCCCAGCGACTGGCGGTTCAGTGCGCCGAGCGACAGGTGCAGGCGCTCCTGCAGGAAGGCGGCGAACTCGGGGTCGGCCTCGCTGAACGCTGCGTAACCCTCGCCGAGGGCCCACACCGTGCGGGCCACCCAGTAGGATTCAGCCGAATCGCTGGGGTCCGGCAGTTCAATGGGTTCGGCGCTGGGGTTGAGGTCGCCGTCGGTCTGCTGCCAGAGCACCACGTTCCCGGCATTGGGGCCGTCAGTGGTCTGCAGGTAGGCCAGCGACCGCAGGGTCTGGAAGGCCGACTCCTTGCTCGCTTCGCTCCCGGTCTGCTGCCAGTGCCTGAGGTACACCACTGCGGTGCGGGAGATGTCATCAGCGTTGTAGGCGCCCTGGCTCCAGTCGCCCTCGGCGTTGAGGTTTCCGCCACCGATTTTCCGGTAGGTGCCGTCGTCGTTCCGGTCGGCGTACGTCCACGGCGCCAGGGCCGTGGGCTGGTCGCCTGATTGGTAGGTACTGTGACCGGCAATGTCGGGAACCGGTACCTCGTCAAGCAGCCAGTCCAGGTGGGAGGTGTTGGTCAGGGGTGCCGTTTCGGCAGCCCCGACCGCAGGAAGGACCGCTGCGGAAACCGCTGCGGCCGGGGCAGCAGCCACCGGTGCCATCCCGACGCCGACGATGGCCAGTGAGACACCGACGGCCAGGCACGGGATGCATGCCGCCCGTACGACGCTCATGACGCGACCCGATCAAGGCGGGCCACACCGATTTTGGAGTCAGCCATGCCGTAGAAGACGAAGAGTTGACCGTCGATTTCCTCGATGGCCGTGGGAAAAACCACGTTGGGCACGATGCCCGACTTTTCGTCCTCGGTTTCCGGGGCCAGCAACGGTTCGCGGCTGCGGGCGATCACGATCGATGGGTCATCGGCCGAGAGGATCATGGCCGCCGCCGAATAGTTGACTTTCTGCTGGTGGTCGAACGCCGACTTCTCCAGAGCACCCGCCACCCCGTGGTGAATGATGAGCCAGCCTTCGTCGACCCGGATGGGAGGTGGGCCACCGCCGATCTTCAGTTCCTCGAACTCGAACTCGCTCATCGCCACGAGGGTGTGTTTGCCCATGTGGACCAGGTTGCGGAGGTCCCTTTCGACGTCCTCAACGGAGACGTAGGAGATCCAGATGCCGGGCCGGTTGTCGGTGATCCCGGCGGGCAGGTGCTCGCCCTCGCCCTCGCGGATCCAGCCCAGATCCCACATGGGGCGGTGCAGGAGCGCGTAGGAGGGGACGCCGTCGGGGTCGTTGACCGGTTCGGGGAAGAACACGCCGTCCTTGTTGGGGAACAGGTTCAGGTCCATGGACAGGTCGGCCTTGTACTCGAAGAAGCAGGGGCCGAGCCGCTGCCAGGTCCGCAGATCGGTGGACGTGGCGAAGGCCATCCGGGGGCCCATCGGCCCGTACGCCACGTAAGTCATCAGGTGCAGTCCGAGCGAGGGCACCCACGTGGTGCGGGGATCCTCGGTGCCTGAGTTATTGGTGCCGCGTTCCCAGCCCTCATCCGGTGCCAGGACCACACCCATCCTGTCGACGCCGGTGGGTACCCCGTTCTCGATCACTATTTTGGCTAGCCCCACACGGGAGACGTTGCCTTTGGAGACCAGCCGGGGCAGCAGGTACAGTTCCCCGTCCGGTCCGCGGCCGCTGGCCGGGTTGAGGACCCCTTCGGCCTCGAAGTCGTTGCCCTCCTCGGGGCTCATGATGACACCGGCACGCGTCAGGGTGAACGGCACGGTGGGTAACAGGGTGGTGGGGGAAGCTGTGGTTTGCGAAGTCATTGAAGGTTAGCCCTTTGCGCTTGATCCGATATTGGTCGAAATGAACTGGCGTTGGAAGAAGATGAACAGTGCGACGGCGGGAGCCGCGAGCACGCAGGCACCGGCCAGGATGGCACCGAACGGGTTGGCGGCGGTGGCCGCAACGTTGGAGATGTAGTTGGCGAGGGACACGGCGAGGGGTTGGAACGCGGTGTCCTTGGTGACCAGGAACGGCCACAGGAACTCATTCCACGGCCCGATGAACGTCAGCAGGATGGCGGTGACGATCGCCGGGCGCACCAGCGGAATCGCGATCTGCAGCAGGATACGGAGCTCGGATGCCCCGTCGATCCGAGCCGCCTCAAACAGGGAGACGGGCAGCTGCAGAAAGTACTGCCTGAACACGAACACCGCGGTTGAGTTGATGGCGAACGGCAGAATCATGCCCAGATAGCTGTCCGCCAGCCCGTAATCCCGCACAATGAGCACGTACAGCGGGATCAGCAGCAGCTGGAACGGGATCATCTGGACCAGCAGCAGCATGGCAAACACCACGCCCCGCCCACGGAACTGCATTTGCGCCAGGGCGTAACCCACCGGGATCCCGAACAGCACAGTGCACAGGATCACCCCGCCGGTGAAGATCCCCGAGTTGACCAGGCCCCGAAAGAGGTTGATCGACTCGTTGATCAGGACGTAGTTCGCTCCGGTAATGTTCCCGAAGTTCGGGAACGCTCCGGCCACCGAGGTGTCGGGTTCGGTCTGCAGGGAACCGATGAGCATGTAGTAGAAGGGAAACAGGAACACGAATGCGCCGACGGCGAGCAGGATGAAGCTGAAGGGCCGCAACCCACGGTGCTTGTCGGTCGATGAGGCCCGCAGTGCCGGGGCCGGGGTGACGGGTGGCGCGGCCGACGTCGTACTGAGGGCCGGCTGGAAGTCCTTGGCCATGTCAGTCGTCCTTTCCGCCGATAAAGCGGCGTTGGAGGAATGCCAGGAGCAGAACCCCGAGCACCAGGATGACGCCGAGGGCGGCAGCCGTATCGGGATTGCCCTGCAGGATGCCCTGCTGGTACATCAGGAACACGGGTGACGTCGAGGCGCCGTCAGGTCCGCCACCGCCGGTGAGGAGGTAGGGCTCGGTAAACAGGTTCGCACCGGTGATGGTGGCGAGCAGGGTAACGAGGAAGCTGGCGGGCCGGACGCTGGGAATCGTGATGCTCCAGAATTGCCTGATCTTCCCTGCGCCATCCACCGAGGCGGACTCGTAGAGTTCCTCCGGAATGTTCTGCAGTGCGGCCAGGTAGAGCAGGATGAAGAATCCGAGCTGCTTCCAGGTCACGTACAGTGCCACGGTCGGCATGGCCAGGCCCGAGTTCACGAGCCATGACGGGTCCGGGCCCAACGGACCCAGAAGCGAGTTGATCAAGCCGTTCTGGGAAAAGAGGAACAGCCACACGCCGACGACGGCGACGCTCGCCGTCACGTACGGAACGTAGTAGCTGACCCTGAAGAACGTGCGGAGCCGGGTGACCCGGTTCAGTGCGTTGGCCAGCACCAGCGACAACACCACGGTGAGGGGAACATTGATGATCAGGAACACGCCGATGTTCGCGAACGAACGGCCGACGTCGGGATCCGTGAGGACCGCCGCATAGTTATCGAACCCGACAAAAGGCCGTTCGACGGCGACGCCCGGGGCGGTGAAGAAGAAGTCGTGGAAGGAAATGTAGACGGCATAGCCGAGGGGAAAAGCGAGCACCGCGAGGATGAAGAGAACATACGGTGCACTGAACGCGAGCCCCAGGGGTTGGCGTCCCAGCAGTCTGTTGCGCCGGCGGGAGGCGGGACCCGGGCTGGTACCCGGATCCCGCGGCTTACCGACGGTGGTTGAAGCAGTCACCGTCGGTCCGTCTACTCTTCGGAGGCGAGGGTGGTGATCTCCTCGGCGGCGGTGGTGAACGCGTCGTCGACTGTTTCGTTGCCGAAGATCACCGATGCACCGTAGGCGTCACGGAAGGTCTGCCAGATTTCCACCGAGTTGGGGACGTTGGGGACCTCGACGGCCCGAGAAGCCTGATCGGCGAACTCGGTGTAGTCAGGGTTGGCTGCGAAGTACTCGGCGTAGGCCTCGCTCAGGTCGGCGCGGATCGGCATCTGGCCGGTCGCTTCCAGCAGCGCTCCGTCCTGCTCCTCGCTGGTGGCGAATTTCATCAGGTCCCAGGCGGTCTGCTTGTTGTCGCAGGCCGAGTAGATGGCCATATTCTTGGCGTCCGAGAAGGTATAGCTCTCATCGCCTTCGGCAAGACCCGGCACGGGTGCTGTCCCCCAGTTGACGTCGTCGCCGTAAACCGGGATGGCCCACGGACCGGAGATGGCGATGGCTGCCTTCCCGTCGACGAAGGAGTCGCCGGTATAAGCCTCCTGCGAGGACAATCCTTCCTCGTACATGGTCTGCCACATCCCCGCGACTGCTTTGCCTTCCTCGGTGTTGAAGGCTGCCTCGCCGTCAACCACCAACTGCGATCCACCGGATGCTGCAGCGAAGAAGGGGTAGAAGTCGAACCAGGACTGGTAGAACTCGCCAGCCGGGGAAGGCCACATGGCATACTCGGCTTCACCCGATTCGACCAGGGTGCGGGACGTTTCCAGGAGTTCGTCCTGGGTGCCCAGTGCAGGGTTCTCGGGGTCGAGCCCTGCCGCCTCGAACATGTCCTTGTTGTAATAGAGCACTACCGGGTTGGATTTCCAGGGTAGCTGGTAGTACTGGCCGTCAGCTGACTTGTACTGCTCGGCGACCTCGCCGCTGCGGGATTCGACGTACTCGACGCCGTCCTCGAAGGTGTCCAGCGGGACAAGGCCCCCCATTTCCTCGAACTGCGGAACTGCGACGGGCGCCGTGTTCATGACAATGCAGGGGGCGTTGCCTGCGGTGATCGCAGCGGCAATGACCTCCTCGGAGCTGGTCCCCGCGGGGATCTCCTGGGCGGTGACCTCCTGGTCGGGGTTGTCAGCGTTCCAGGCTTCAACCATCGCTTCGCCCCACGCGACTTCCTGCTGGTTGTTCGAATACCAGATGGTGATGGGACCGCTGGTCAGCTCTCCATCGCTGGCTGCGTCGCCGCCGCCCCCGCCGCAGGCGGCAAGTCCCAGACCCATCATGGCGGTGGCCGTGATGGCCAGTGCTCGCTTGGTGTATCGCGTCATTGCGTTTTCTCCTAGATCACTTTCACTGTGGTTGATGCGCTAGCTACTGCCGGGGGTACTCCGGCCTTGGGGTGCCGCGGTGGACCCGCGGGTAATAAGTCCTGGCGCCGGAAGGACGACGTCGTCACCATCGTGGGTGCCTTCGAGCTGGTTGAGCAGTACCTGCGCTGCGGCGCTGCCCCAGAGCAGCGGGTCGCTGCCGATGCTGGTCAGCGCTGGGTTGAGGTACTGGGCGTATTCGGTGTTGTCGTAGCCGGTGATGGAGAGGTCGTCGGGAATCCGCAGCCCGTGCTGCTGCGCGTAGGCCTGCCCCGCAGTGGCCATGATGTCGTTCGCGTAGACGATGGCCGTGGGCGGGTTCGTCCGTGCCAACAGGTCGGCCGTAGCGGCCACGCCCTCAAGTGCTCCGAAGTCCGCCTCGATGAAGAGATCGTGGTGCAGCCCGTTCAGGTCAAGCGTGTTGGCCCACGCGTTGCGCCTGCTCAGACCATGGATGTAGTGCTGGGAGCCGCCCACATGAGCAATCCGGGTATGACCCAGGTCAACGAGGTGCTGGACGGCCTGACTGATTCCCTCGGTATCATCCATGCAGACCGCAGGGAACGGCGACAGGGTGTTGGGGCGGTTCAGGGTGACAGCCGCGAGCCCCAGTTCCAGCAGCAGGGCGATCCGGGAATCGTCGGTGCGCATGTCGCTGAGGATGACACCATCAACCCTGCCCTCGTGTGCCAACCGCCGGTAGCTGGCTTCCTCGGCCCCCGGTTTGGTGGCGACGGTCAGGACCAGGGAATAGCCGCGGTCCGCCAGGGTGGTCTCGATGCCCGCGATAAAGGTGGGGAAGAACGGGTCGCTGCCCAGCAGCTTCGGGTCACGGGCCACCACCAGGCCGAGCGCGTAGGCCTTGGACGAGGACAGGGACCTGGCCCGCAGGCTGGGCGTCCAGCCCAGGGCGGCAGCGGTGCTGAGAATCCGTCGGCGGGTATCCTCGCTGACTCCTGCCTGCCCGTTGAGGGCGTAAGAGACAGCACCCTTACTCACTCCGGCAGCCCGGGCTACGTCACTGATGGTTACCGCCATTGTCGCCTCGTTCCTCCGCTTACAGGGCCCGGGTTAGGTGATACGCATCACTTAACCGGTTAAGTAAACTTAACTAAACCGGTTCAGTGGCCGATAGTCAAGATCGTCTTTGAATACTGGGGGTGTTCAAGCCGGTGGTGCGGCAGTCTTTCTGCGCCACTGTGGCGAATAACGTTCGAAGTCGCTTGGGTACAATCACGTACCGTTAGGCAATTCACCGCCAAAGAAGGCGTAGCACAAGGAGATTCGATGAAGTCGTTTGCATGTGGTGATGTGGTTCCCGGTTGCGAAGCGAAGTGGGTGTGCAGCTCAGACGACGAAATCCTCGCCCGGGTGGGCGCTCACGCCGCCGCGGTTCACGGCATGACGTCGGTGCCAGACAGTCTGGTCCAGTCTGTCCGCGGTGCCATCCAACCAGTTAGTTGATTTCTGCCACCGGCTCCTCCCGGGCCAACCGCGGTGACGCACCGGCCTGGGAGGAGTTGCTGGCGCGTGCCTGCCGTGGCGACGGACTCGCGGCGGCCTACCAGCCGATCATCGACACGTCCCGTGGCTCGGTGGTCGGCTACGAAGCGCTGGCCCGGTTCCCCGGCTTTGAGGAAAAGAACCCCGAGGTCTGGTTCGCTGCCGCGCGTCGGCACGGACGGAGCGCTGACCTTGAGTCGGCCGCCCTGCGGGTAGCTCTGCTGGCGCGCCCAGATTTGCCCACCAACTGCTTTTTGACCCTCAACGTCTCCCCCGAGCTCCTCACGTCGGAGCCCATCCGCGCCGTCTGGCGCCAGGAGGGAGACCTCGGCGGACTGATCGTCGAGCTCACCGAGCAGACCCCCATCGATTCCTACCTTGAGCTGGAACCGGATCTGCACCAGCTGAGGTCAGCGGGTGCGCTGATCGCCGTCGACGACGCCGGGGCCGGCTATGCCGGGCTGCGGCACCTGCTGCAGCTGCGCCCCTCCATGATCAAGATTGACCGGGAACTGATCCAGGATGTTGACCGGGACGAGGCAAAACGGGCACTGATCGAAATGCTCGGGATCTTTGCCAGCCGCGTGGACGCCTGGATCCTCGCTGAGGGCGTGGAACGGGTTGAGGAACTCGACACCCTGGTCAGCCTGGGTGTCCCCCTTGTCCAGGGGTACCTGCTGGCCCGACCCGCACCACCGTGGGCGGGGATCGATTTTGAGCTCGCCCACCGCCTGGCGTCCCGGCAATCAGCCGCCCGGAAGACCGTCCTGCGGGACGTCGTCGAGCCGGCGCCGGCGGTCCTGGACATGGGTGAGGCCATCGGGGCGTTCACCGAGGACCCAGGGCTGGCCTCGGTGGTGCTGATCGATGCCGATCTGCGACCGATCTCGGTGCTCACCCCCGATGCCGCGGCGCTGGGCGTGGTGAGTCAGGGTATGCGCGCCAACCTTGACACCCCCCTGGGCGACGCTCTTGACCGGTCAATGACCCGCGAGGCCGCCTACCGGTTCGAGCCGCTCCTGGTCACCGACAATGCCGGCCGGTTCACGGGGATTGCACGGCTGGAGCGGATGATCACCGCCCTCACCGTGATCGAGCCCTAGCAAGCCTGACAGGGTGGCCTGTTGTCCTGCCCGACCTGCCGGACCTGCCGGACCACGGGATACCTAGCTGCCGGAGCCGAGCGCGCCGTCGGGCTCCGAGATGAAGCCCTGCTCCACCATGAAATCGAAAGCGACGTCGGCGGGTTCCTCACCCTCGACGTCGACCCGCAGGTTCATGGCCCGCAGTGCCTCGTCGGTCAGCGTGGGGGCGATCGCACCGAAGACGTCCTCGAGACCCGGGTGCGCGTCGAGAGTTTCCGTGTAGAACACCGGTGCCGCGTTGTAGGCGGGGAAAAAGCCGAGGTCGTCCTCCAGGACCGTGAGGTCAAGCGCATCGATCCGCCCATCGGTGGCGAACACCTCACCAAAGTTGCAGTCCCCGTTGTCGGTGGCCGTGTAGACGGCGCCGGTATCGAAGATGCTGATGTTGTCATCGGGGACGCCGTCCGGGGCGCCGCGCTCCATCCCGTAGTGGGCCAGGAGCGGATTCATGCCATCGGGCCGGGAGTTGAACTCGGCTTCGACGCAGAAGGTCCGCTCCTCCACCGGCAGTTCAGCGATCTCGGCGATGGTGCTGATCCCGCCGAGGTCCTCGACTGCCTCGCTGCGCACGGCGATCGCGTACGTGTTGTTCAGCGGCGCCGTGTCCCCCCAGGTCAGACCGTTCAACAGGTCGGCTTCGTAGACAGCGTCGAACTGCTCCTCCTGGTTGGGGAACCCTTCACTCATACCGAGGTAGGTCAGCCAGGCGGTGCCCGTGTACTCCCAGGTAACGTCGGCCTGCCCGGCGAGCAACAGTTCACGGACGGGCTGGCTGCCGGGAACGTTGGTCAGATCGGTGACGTCGAACCCAGCGGCCTGCCCGGCCAGAACCGAGATTTTGCCGAGGATCAGCTGCTCGGTGAAGTTCTTGGAGGTGACGGTCAGCGGCTCGCCGTCGACAATCTCCTCGATACTGCCGGGTCCCGCCAGCGGGACATACGAGGTGGCGGGCTGCAGTCCGCAGCCGGTGGCGAGCAGGGCAGTGGAGAGCACGATTGCGGCACCTGCGGCGCGGCGCAGGGCCTGCCGTGGGGTTCCTGATCGCGCGGGGGCTGACGAGAGCATCAGAGTCCTTTCGGGCGGGCGACGTGTTCGACGACGCGCCCCATCCAGTCGACCAAAAGAGCGAGCAGTGCCACGAGGACTGAGCCGACCACCAGCACGCTCACCAGGTTCAGGTTCACGCCGGTGATGATAAGAATGCCCAGCCCGCCGCCGTTGATGAACGCGGCCAGTGCAGCGGTGCCCACCAGGAGCACCAGCGCGGTGCGGATGCCGGCCAGCATGACCGGGACGGCCAAAGGAAGCTCCACCTTGAACAGGACGGCCGTGGCACTCATGCCCATCCCCCGGCCGGCCTCGACGAGGCGTTCGTCCACCTGGTTGATGCCCACCATGGTGTTCCGGAGCACCGGAAGCAGGGCGTAGAGGACCAGTGCGGTGATGGCCGCGGTGAACCCGAACCCTTGCCAGGAGGCAAGGAGCACAATCAGGCCGATGGCCGGGGCGGCCTGGCCAATATTGACGACGGCGAGCACGGGTCCGGTCAACCGCCGGAACGGGCCGCGGGTCAGCAGTACACCGAGCGGGATGGCAATGAGGAGCACGATCACTGCCGAGACGGCTGTCAGAGCGAGGTGTTCCAGCGTGTAGCCGAGCAGGGTGTCAGGGTTGAGCGTGTTGAGCTCGACCTCCGACAGGTCAGCGGTCAGCGCCCAGATCACCAGGGCGGCGAACGCAGCGAGGATACCCGCCAGCTGGTAGCCCAGGGGCCGCCATGAGGTGCCGGCGGCGTCCGCCCGCGCGGCGAGCACCTGGGGGTTCTGGACGGGTGCGGTAGCGCTCACTGGCCGGATCCAGCGGTGCCGGCCGAATCGCCGTCGCGATCGGCGTCGGGGCGGTTGTCCTGCTCCTCGACGGCCTGCAGCGTGCCGGTGTTGACGCCCACGGGCCGCCCGGACGAGTGCGCCGACCGGGCGTGGGTGTGGGCGCGGCCGATCGCATCCATCACGGTTTCGACGTCGATCACCCCGAGGAACGTGTCCCGCTTCCCGGTGACGAGGGCTGCACCGGCGCTGGAGACGAGCATGGTGTCGAGTGCGTCGTTGAGGGTGGCCCGGTCGCCGACCACGGGGAGTTTCGCGTCCCGGTCGTCGCTGACCTTTTCGGTGCGGGTGAGCTGGCGACGGGTGAGCCACTGGATGGGGCGGTTCTTCCCGTCGACGATCACCGCGTGGTCGTGGTGCGCCGCGTCGAGCCGGGACAGCACATCGCTGCCCAGGTCGCCGATCTGCGCGACGACGGCGTCGGCCAGATCCACCTCATTGACCCGGGTGAGTGTGAGCTGTTTCAGGCCGGCGCCCGAACCGATGAAGTTCTCGACGAATTCGTTCGCCGGGTTGGCGAGGATCCGTTCCGGGGTGTCGTACTGCACCAGTTGAGCGCCGTCGGTGAAGATGGCGATCCAGTCGCCGAGCTTGACCGCTTCGTCGAAGTCGTGGGTGACGCAGACGATGGTTTTCTGCAGCTCGGCCTGGATGTTGAGCAGTTCGTCCTGGAGCCGCTGCCGGGTGATCGGGTCCACGGCACCGAACGGCTCGTCCATCAACAGGACGGGCGGGTCGGCGGCCAGGGCGCGGGCCACCCCCACGCGCTGTTGCTGCCCTCCGGAGAGTTCCTTGGGGAAACGGTCACGGTACTGCGCCGGGTCCAGGGACACCAGTTCCAGCAGTTCGTCGACCCGTGCAGCAATCCTGTCCTTGCTCCAGCCGAGCATCTTGGGCACGATGCCGATGTTGGTTGCAACGGTCATATGCGGAAACAGTCCGCCGGCCTGGATGACGTAGCCGATCCGGCGTCGGAGACTGTCCCCGTTGATGTCCGTAACGTCATCGTCGTCGAGGACGATCCGGCCCTCGGTGGGCTCGATCAGCCGGTTGATCATTTTCAGTGTGGTGGTCTTGCCGCACCCCGAGGGGCCAACCAGCATGACGATCTTGCCGGCCGGGATCTCCAGGGTGAGACCGTCAACGGCCGGGGAATCCTGACCTGGATAGTGTTTGGTGACCTTGTCCAGCAGGATACTGGCGCCGGTGATCCCGTTCCCGGCGTTGTCACGGGTGGTGGTTGCTGTGGGAAGGGTCTCAGACACGGATACCTCGCGGAGTGGTTAGTCGGCCGAGGCCGATGAGCAGGACGTCGAGCACAAGGGCAAGAATGATGACGGCAATGACGCCGGTAGCGACAGATTCAATGGCGTTGGCGCCGCCCAGCCGGGACAGCCCGGAGAAGATGAAGCCGCCCAGACCCGGGCCCAGCGCGTAGGCGGTGATCGCGGCGATGCCCATCACCATTTGCGCGGAGACGCGGATGCCGGCCAGGATCACCGGCCAGGCGAGGGGAAGTTCAATCTGCAGCAGGGTGCGGAAGCGGCTCATACCGATGCCTCTGGCGGATTCCACCACGGCGCTGTCGATTCCGGTCAGCCCCACCACCGCGTTCCGCAGAATCGGCAGGGCGGCGAAGAAGGACACCACGATCACGGCCGGTGTGACGCCGAACCCGAAGGGGGCGATCATGAGGCCGATGAAGGCGAACGAAGGGATGGTGAGCCCCACCGCTGAGACGCTGTTGGCGAGTGACCTGAAGAAGCTGCTGCGGTACACCAGTGCTGCGATCACTACGGCAATCAGGGTGCCGAGGATCAGACATTGGACGACGAGGGAAAAGTGCTGCCAGCTGGAGAACAGGATTTGAGGTAGCCGGTCTCCAAAGAAATCCAACAAATCAATACCCTCTTCACCTTGGTTACGTGTCAGCCCGTGGGCAATTATCCGAAATAGTTTGAGGCGCAATCGATCGGACCTCTTTTACAGGATACGCACAGCAATATTAAGGAACTGTCACACGACGGTCACGATTGGCAGTCGATACAGCCTGTCGATGGTGTGATACAGGTCACCTCAAACCCACCGTGACATTGTCTACAGCGGGAACGTCTTAGTGGCAGGTGCGCCCCTCAGGGGTCACCCAAATAGCCCGTCAACTTCAGTGTTGATTGATCAGTGACTTATCAATTAAGGAGAGCGTTCACTATGACTACCCAGCCTCAGGACAAAACCCAGGCCACCAAGCCGACCCCGGGAACCGTCGTCGGGAAGAACCCCAACGCTGACGGCCGCGGCACCACAGCCATCGCCGACAACGTGATCGCCAAGATTGCCGGCATCGCCGTCCGTGACATCCCCGGCGTCCACGCCCTGGGCGGCGGCGCGGCACGCGCCCTCGGTTCTCTCCGTGACGCCGTCGGCCAGAAGGACCACACGCAGGGCATCAGCGTTGAGGTAGGCCAGACCCAGGTTGCCGTCGACATCACCCTTGTCGCCGAGTACCCACACCCGCTCAAGGACGTTGCAGGCCAGGTTCGCGACGCCATCTACGCGGCGGTCGAGGACCTGGTGGGCATGGAGGTCACCGAGGTCAACGTGACCATCACCGACATCCACGTCCCCGGCGATGATTCAGCCGCCGACGACGCCCAGACCGTTCCCGCCGAAGCGCGCGTCTCATGAGCCCCACCACTGCAGGCGTCGCAGCCGGCGCCGCCCTCGCGTTCGCGGCCCTGATCTTCGGCTTCTGGGGTTTCGTCCTGGTGGCGCTGTTCATGGCCATCGGTGCCGTCGTCGGCCGCACCGCCGAAGGAAAGCTTGACCTCGGGTCGGTGCTCGATGCCCTGCGGGGCAGGCGCTCCTCCTCATGACCGCGAACAACCAGCCGGCTCCGGCTGGACGTGCCGGGCACACGCGCATCACCAAGGCGGCGCTGACCCACACCACCGAGGCTGTTGCGGCGGCTGCCTTCGGCATCCCGCGGCGCGACGTGCGGGTCAGCCTGGCCGACGACGGCGGGGCGCTCGGAGTGACCGTTTCGGTCCCTCTCCCCGCACCGACCCTCCTCCAGGCGGCCGGGGACCCCCACTCCGTCCAGGAGGGCGGGGGGACACTATTTGAGCGCGCCGACCGCGCCCGCACCGGCATCCGCAAGACGGCTGCCGAGGTGACCGGGTCGCAGGTGGGCCGCATCGACATCAAACTGACCGGGATCAGCCCCCCGGCGGAAAGGACAGTGGCATGAGCGAAACACTGCACACCCGCAGGCTCCTCCGCCGCGAAACGCATTCCTCCCGTGCCGTCGCGTCGGTGACTGCCGCCGTCGTCCTGCTGGTGGTGCTGGCGTGGCTCGGGACCGAAGCGATCCTGTCCCTCCTCGGCCAACCAGCGCTGGTGGCGAACCCTCCGACCCTGCTCCAGTGGGTTGCCGGCCTGCCCCAGACAACCCTCCCCTGGGGGCTGGTCGCGGCCGGCGCCGGGTTGGCCCTGGTGGGTCTGCTGGTGCTGCTGGTCGCCGTCACCCCCGGCACCAAGGCGCTGCACGTGGTGGGCCATGAGCGGGCGGCGGTGGTCATCGATTCGGAAGTTGTCGCCGCCGCCGTGTCGCGCCGCACCCGGCAGGAGGCCGGGCTGGATCCCGATCAGGTGTCCACCCGCGTCGACCGGCGCCGCATCACCGTCGACGTCCGCCCCACCAGCGGGTCTCCCCTCGACGAACGGCTCCTTCAGGCCGCCGTCGAGAAGGAGCTCGCCGGGTACGGGATCCGCCCGGAACCGGGCGTTAGGATCAACATCAGGAACGAAGGAGCGTTAGGCATATGAGTTCCACCCACCGCTGGCTCAACCGGACCCTTTTGACTGTGCTCGGGCTGATCCTGACCGCGCTCGGCGCCCTCACCGCTGCGGCGGGCCTTGTGCCCGCCGTCGCCGATGCCTGGTCCACGGCCGGTACCGCCGCCGTCGACGGACTCCCGGGGCTGCTGGCCTCGGCACCCCTGACCGCCGACCTCAGCTGGTGGACCGTTGCCGCCCTGGTGCTCGTCGCGGCCTGTGCCGCCCTGCTCATCGGGTGGATCACCTCCCAGGGTGGCGGCCGCACCGCTGCCGTGGGACGGCAGGAGGGTGAGTCGGGGAGCACCACCGTTGAGACGACGCTGGTGGCCGACGCTCTCAGGACTGCCCTCGAAGGCAACGGGCAGATCCTCGCCGTCGCGGTGTCCTCCTGGCGGGTGCGGAGGCGGACCGGCCTACGGATCAGGGTCCAGCCGCGCCGCGGGGCCTCCCCGGGAGCCGTGGTGGCCGCAGCCGAGGAGGCCATCCGGGGACTGGACACGCTGCTCGGCGAGCGCCTCCCGGTCCTGCTCAGCGTCCAGACCGGGGCCAGGGCACGGTTCACCCGCACCCGGAGGGTCGATTGACCGTCCCGACCCGGCCGCGCCTGAACCTCGATGATGCAGCGGACTCCTTCCTGGTGGAGAGGGCCTCCGACGGCGACGTTGCGTCGTTTGAGGCACTCGCCCGGCGCTACGGACCGTTGATGCGCGGGTACGCCCGCCGCCTCACCGGGTCAACGGCCGACGCTGACGACGCCGTGCAGGAAACCCTGCTTCAGGCGTGGAACCTGCTGGGTGAACTGCAGGATGGCGACGCTGTGAAACCGTGGCTGATGCGCATTTGCGGCCGCAAAAGCATCGACCTGATCCGGAGGCGCAAGTACCCGGCGAGCCTCGACGACGTCGAACCGTCCGATCTTGCACCCGGCCCCGAGCGGGCGGCGGAGCAGGACCATCAGATGCGGTCCCTCGTGGCAGCCCTCAGGAAGCTTCCGGTCGAGCAGCGCCACTGTTGGGTCCTCAAGGAGATGGGCGGGCAGTCCTACGAGGACATCGCCGAGACGCTGGATATCACCACCGACAGCGTTCGCGGTCGGCTATCGAGAGCACGAACCACCCTGATGAAGGAAATGGAGGACTGGCGATGAGCGACGGAACCCAGGATCCTGGTTGTGGCCACAGCCTCGACGAGCTTGAAGATTACCTACTGACCGGCCATTCACCGGCCGAACAGCACTACCAGCGGTGCCCCGAATGCCAGGCGGGGTTGGCGGGCCTCCGTTCGCTTCACCGGCTGACAGGCGACCTTGCGGCAGCCGACACTGAACACGCCGGTTCAGCCGACGAGCCGTGGCTGCAGTCCATTCTCGGAAACCTCCGGCTGGAGATGCGTTCCGGCCGGAGCGTTCCCCTGTCCAGTGAGCATCCCGATGACTCGTTCACCGAAACCGAGGGCAGTCTCCTCGCCCTCATCCGCAGCACTGGCGACGACGTTGACGGGGCGACCATCGGTAAGTGCCGCCTGCACGGCGACATCACCGAGCCTGGGGCCGACGTCAGGATTGAGGTCACCGTGACAGCCTTCTACGGGCACCCGCTCCCATCGATGATCGAGTCGTTGCGGTCGCGGATCGCCCACACGGTGCTCAACCACTCGGAGCTGAACCTCACGTCTGTCGACGTGGCGGTAACCGACGTCCACGAGCACTACCTCAAGAGCCCGAAGGGAGAGGTGAATGAATAAGGACCAATTAGCCCTCCGGGTGCAGGACATCATTGCCGGAGTGGACGGTGTTGCCGGCCTGTATCCGGCCCGCTCGGCGGTGCTCGCCGGCCTGGCGAGCACCCTCGGCGCCGACGAAACACTGGTCGCCGTTGAGGACGCCGGCTCCCGGGTCAACATCCGGGTGCGGATCGCCGCGCTGACCGACGCGTCGGCGCCCCGGCTGGTCCGCGACGTCGCCGGAGCGGTCCGAGCCGGGCTCGCCGGGCAGGCTCAGGTGGGGTCCATTGACATCACCGTGTGCGGGTTCGCCGATGCCCCGTTCGCGTAGTGCGTGCACTTTTATTCTCCCGTTCCTCTAGCGCGGGCGGCCCTGCGGACGTAGGCTCACCGTGAAGAGTCCGGCTGTGAAAGGAATGTGATGAGTTTCACTGCACGTCAGGCGCCCCTTCGGTTGACCACCGGCGCCTTTATCCTGAACTCCGGGTTCAGCAAGCGGCACCTCGATCCCGGCACCGCGGCCTACCTGCAGACGATGGCCGCGAAGGCCATCCCGCAGGTGGCTCAACTCGCACCGGAGAAGTTCGGCACATACCTCTCCTACGCTGAGATGGGCGTCGGGACCGCGCTGCTCACCCCCTTCGTCCCCGCCAGGCTGGCGGGTCTTGCCCTCGGCGCCTTCTCCGGCGGGACCATGCTGATGTACTTCCGCACTCCGGAGATGACCGAGTCGGATGGCATTCGCCCCAGTCAGGAAGGGACCATGGTGGCGAAGGACATCTGGATGGTCGGCATCGCCCTGGCCCTGATTCTGGGCCGCAAAGGCCGCTGACTGACAACCGCCGACGCAGGTCAAGTGACGGCCCGGCACCCGGTCATACTCAGGGCAAACCCCAACTTCGCCTAATGTTGCAGTCATGGACTCCCCGATTGAAAATTACCTCAAGCGCATCCACCAGGAGATCTCGGATCTGAAGGACGGGAAGCCGTACAGCTCCATCCCTGCCATGGCGAATGTGGATCCGAACAACTTCGGGATCTGCCTCACCACCGTGGATGGCTACATCTATGAGGTCGGGGACACCCGGGACGAGTTCAGCATCCAGTCGATCTCCAAACCGTTCACCTATGGGCTGGCCCTCGCCGATCTGGGAATGGAAGCGGTCGACGAAAAAGTGGACGTCGAACCGTCCGGGGATTCGTTCAACGAGATTTCGCTCGCCGAGGGGTCGGGACGCCCGTCCAACGCCATGATCAACGCTGGCGCCCTGACTGCCACCTCCCTGATCAAGGGGTCGGGCGGCAACGGCCGGTTCAAGCGGATCCTCAATACGTACTCGGCCTTCGCGGGTCGGCAGCTGAGCGTGAACACTGACATTTACGAGTCCGAGCTCAAACACGGCCACCGCAACCGTGCGCTGGCCCACCTGCTGCGCTCCTTCAACATCATTGAGGACGATCCGACGCCGGTGATCGAGGACTACTTCCGCCAGTGCTCGGTGCTGGTGAACTGCCTGGACCTGTCGGTGATGGCGGCCACTCTGGCCAACAGTGGCCGCAACCCGCTCACCCACCGCCAGGTCCTGGAGATCGGCCCGATCGAACGGGTGCTGTCGGTGATGACGACGTGCGGCATGTACGACGACGCGGGCGCCTGGATCAGCACCGTCGGCATGCCGGCCAAGAGCGGTGTGGGCGGCGGCACCATCGCCGTCCTCCCCGGCCAGGTAGGACTCGCCGTGTACTCCCCGCCGCTGGACGAGCACGGCAGCAGCGTCCGCGGCATGGCCACCAGCCAGCGCCTGTCCCGTGACATGGAACTACACTTCGTCAGGGCAGCCCGGACGGGTAAATCGGCGATCCGGTCCACGTACGACATTTCGGCGTCGCCCTCAGGGATCCGCCGCAACGATGAGGCCATGGACCTTCTGCGCGACAACGGGCACCGCGCCCGGGTGATCGAACTCAACGGCGACCTGCTCTTCGCTGGTACCGAGTCGATGATCCGCGAACTGAGTTCGCTGGACCAGACGGTTGAACTGGTGATCCTCGACTTGCGCCGGGTGGACGAAGTGGCTGACGTTTCGCTGCGCCTGCTGGCCGAAACCCGCGAAAACCTGGTCAGCGAGGGCAGGGAACTGGTCCTGATCGACAGCGACGGCGCCCTCGCCGACACCTTCGAACACGTGGACCGGGAAGTCCCCACCTTCGACACCCGGACCGCTGCTGTTGAGTGGTGTGAGGACCGGCTGATCGCCGCGTACGGCGACGACCTGTACCTCCCCTCGGCCGTCAAGGTCACCGACTGCCCGGCGCTGAGCCCGCTGACTACCGAAGACGCCGCAGCCCTCGCCGAGCGGATGGAAGAACGGGAGTACGACGACGGCCACGTGATCCGGCGGCTGGGTCAACGGTTTGGCGGCGTGTTCTTTATCCTGTCCGGAAAAATCACCACCTCGGTCCCGGGACCGACCGGGCACCGGGTGCGGCTGACCACACTGAGCGCCGGCATGACCTTCGGGGAGTTGGCGCTCGGCAGCGATGACCGGCAGGAGACCACGGTGAAGGCTGAGGGCGGGGTCAAGGTCATGGTGCTCACCGCCGATGCCATTTCCCGGCTCGAGGCCGAGGACCCCCGCCTCGCCGTCGAACTGTGGAAGGCCCTCACCCGCGATGCGTATACGCGGGTGGATCTGTACCTGCGTGAGACCGCCGTCCGGGTGCGCGACTGACGACCCGCCACCACACCTGGGCCAGCGCCCGCTATCCCTGACACACTGGGGACATGTTCCTTCAGCCTCACCGTCCCGTGTCAGCCCTCCCGCAGTCCGGAGCCCCCAGATGAGCGCCCGGTTCGAGGAGCTCGACTGGCGCAAGACCCGCCTGGGCGAGATCAGCCTGCGCCGCCGCTGGGACCCGACCTTCGACAAGGAGGTCTACGAGGTCAAGCTTGACGACGACTTCCTCATGTCAAGCCTTTTCACCGTGGCGGAGATCGAGCTGACCGAATTGGCCCTCGCCGAGCTGCCCGGGAACGGGCTCGACGTCGTCGTCGGCGGGCTGGGCCTCGGCTACACGGCCCAGGCCGTACTCGACAGTCCACGCGCCCAGTCGCTGCTGATCGTCGAGGCGCTCGGCGAAGTCATCGAATGGCACCAGTCGGGACTGATCCCGGCCGGAAAATCCCTGACCGCCGATCCCCGCTGCCGCTACGTCCACGGGGATTTCTTCGCGATGGCCGCGTCGTCGGAAGGCTTCGACCCCGAGGCGCCGGCGCGGCTGTTCCACGCGGTGATTCTCGACGTCGACCATTCGCCCCGCCACGTGCTGCACCCAAGCCACGCGGCGTTCTATGACCCGGCGGGGACGCTCAAACTCGCCGGTCATTTGCATCCCGGCGGGATTTTCGCGCTCTGGTCAAACGACCCGCCCGACGACGATTACCTCGCCCTGCTGGGCGGCGTGTTTACCGAGGTCCGCGCCGAGGTGGTCAGTTTCGACAACCCGCTGCAGGGCAGGGATTCCACCAACACCGTGTATCTGGGCCGTAAACCCCGCTAGTCCTCGCGCCCCGCTACAGTCTGGCGATCCGTTCGATGTCCTCGCGGAATTCCTGGGCCACGGACGCCGACACGGTGGTCCGCGTTTCCGCGATGGCCGTCAGGTAGTCCTCGCTGGAGGGGCCCGCAGCGGGGGCGCCGCCGTCGGACGCCCCGAAGACCGCCTGTTCCAGGGCCCGCTGGGATGCCTTGCGGGCCGCGAACTCGATATCCGCCGGGGAGAAGCCGTCGGAAGTGTCGACCAGCCGGGCGATATCGACGTCGGCCGCCACCTCGGCCGGAATGTAGCGCTGCCAGATGGCGTGGCGGGCGGCGGAGTCGGGCAGGCCGATAGGGATGACGTAGTCGAAGCGGCCGTGGCGGAGGAACGCGGTGTCGAGCGCGCGGATGAAGTTCGTGGCGCAGACCAGCAGCCGGCCGGGCCGCTCCCTGAACGCAGGGATGATCTTCAGCAGTTCGTTGGTCACCCCCTGCAACGGGGACGGTGGTTCGCCCTGCCGTTGGGCGGCGATCTCCTCGACCTCGTCGATAAAGACCACTGCATGTTCGAGTTCGGCGATCTCGAGGAACGTTTCGCGGAGCGCCCCCGCGAGCCCCTTGGAATCGGCGGCGAGCCGTGACGGGAACACCTCAACGAAGGGCCACTCCAGCCGCGACGCAATGGCCTTGGCGAACGTGGTCTTTCCGGTGCCCGGCGGGCCGAACAGCATCACGGCGCGCGGCGGCACCACCCCATACTGCTCGGCGAGGTCGGGGTTGGCCAGGGGCAGCACCAGCCGGCGTTCAAGCAGTTCCTTTTCCCGCTGCATCCCGCCTACGTTGTTCCACAGATTCCGCGGCATCAACCGTCCGCCGAGTTCGCTGAGCAGGCCCATTTCCTGGCGTTGCACGGGAATGTCCCGTTCGAAATACCTCAGGTGTTTGCGGTCCTGGAAGCCAGAGTTGAGGAGCGCATCCACCCGGTGCTCGGCGTCGGGCACCAGGGTGGACAGCTTGGTCAGGCCGTGCGGCGCCATCCTGCCCTCGATCGCGGCGAGCAGCGCACTGCCGATCCCCTGGTTCCGCCAGCCCTCATCGATGGCGAAGAAGACAATCCAGCCCTGATCGTGGGCGGCGCGGGCCACCGCAGTGCCCACCACGGTGTCACCGTGGACGGCGACGACGGCGTGGTCCTTCTGGCAGGAGGCGAGAACCTCGGCCAGGGCATACACCGGTTCGACGCCGGCGCTGCGGGACTCTTCCCAGAGGTGCAGGATCGCGTCCATGTCAGCAGAGTGAAAGTCCCTGATTCTCCAACCGGTCATGCGGGGTGACTCCTTCGTCGTGTGCTCATCATGGCGTCGGCGGAACGCGCCATGCGCTGATCATGGCACACCGACGGATGGTGCAGGAGATTGTGACTGTCGGAGGCGGCTGCCATGATGCTGTGATGCACCTCGACCGATTCCCCCTCCGCCGGGTGACCGCCCACCCGGCGTATCCGCTGGAGCCGGGACAGTGGCCGGGCACGCTGCCGCCCGTGGCTCAACTGCTGGGCGACGGACTGGACCTGGGTGCGGCGACGGTACTCGTCGGCGAGAACGGCTCCGGCAAATCGACGCTGATCGAGGGAATCGCGCTGGCGTTCGGACTCTCACCGGAGGGAGGGTCCACCGGGGCTCAGCACTCCACCCGGCCGTCCGAATCGGACCTCTCCGCCCACCTGCAGCTGGTCCGCAATCCCGGCGCCACCAAACGCGGCTATTTCCTGCGGGCCGAGACCATGCACGGGTTCTTCACCTACCTCGAGAAAAATCCGAGCATGTCGCGGAAGGACTCCGAGTTCCACTCGATGTCCCACGGCGAATCCTTCCTGGAACTCGCTGTGGACCGGTTCCGCGGACCGGGCCTGTAGGTGCTGGATGAGCCGGAGTCCGCCCTGTCGTTCGGCGGGTGCCTGGCGTTGCTGGGCATCCTCAAGGAACTGCTGGCCGACGGGAAGTCGCAGGTGCTGCTATCCACCCACTCTCCCCTCCTCGCGTCCCTGCCCGGAGCGACAATCCTGGAGCTCGGCCCGTGGGGGTTCCGGCACATGCACTGGGATGAGCTGGACCTGACAGTGAACTGGCGGAGCTTCATGAACGCCCCGGACCGGTATTTACGCCGCCTCTGACCGCCGTCGTCGGTCGGATAGGCTCTTGGTTATGCGTCTACACCACCCGAAGCACCTCTTTGGCTTCGCCCGGACAGTTGTTGGAAGAGCGGCGCTGGCGCTCGCGGGGTTGCAGGCGGCAGTCGCTGCGACACTGGTGATCATTGACGCAGTGCAGAAAAGGATCAGAACAAAGCGCGAAGGGTTCCCCAAACCCGGCATCTTCGAGGGCCATGTGGCCGGCTCGACCACCACCGTCTACACCTACGGTGAGGACCTCTACGAGGCGATGCTCGAGGCGATCCGGTCCGCCCAGCACCAGATCCTGATGGAGACGTACATCTGGAAGGGCGACGACGTCGGACACACCTTCCGGGACGCGCTCAACGAGGCGGCCGCGCGGGGTGTGAAGGTGTACGTGATCTATGACGGGTTCGCGAACCTGGTGGTCCGGCCGTCGTTCTACTCGTTCCACCCCGACGTCCGGGTCTTCAGGTTTCCGGTGCTGCGCCCGTCGGTGCTGTTCACCAATATCCGGGGCACCGGTTTCGATCACCGCAAACTGTTGGTGGTGGATGAAGCCGTCGGGTTTGTGGGCGGCTACAACATCGGCACCCTGTACGCCACGAAGTGGCGGGACACGCATCTGCGGATCGCTGGGCCGTCGGTCTGGGAATTGCGCGAAGCGTTTGTCAGCGTCTGGAATCTGTCTGCGGCGAAGTCACGGCCGCCCCTGAACGACATTAGCGCCGACTTCTGGGAGCCACGGCTGCGTGCGGTCAACAACATCCCGGCCAACCTGGTGTTCCCCATCCGCGGCGTCTACCTCGATGCGATCAACCGCGCCAAGGACCACATCTACATCACCACCGCCTACTTCATCCCCGACCAGCAGATCCTCAACGCCCTCCTCAGGGCCAGCAAACGCGGAGTCGACGTCCGGGTGATCCTTCCCGAGGAATCCAACCACGTGCTCTCCGACTGGCTGTCCCGCGGATTCTATACGTCGATGCTGGAGAACGGGATCCAGGTACTGCTCTACCAAAACGCGATGATTCACGCGAAGACCGCCACCGTGGATGGCCAATGGTCAACGGTGGGAACCGCCAACATTGACCGGCTGAGCCTGACCGGCAACTACGAGATCAACATCGAAATCTTTGACGAGGACCTGGCCCGGAGCATGGAGCAGATCTTTGCGATCGACAGCGGCAACAGCCGTATCCTCACCATCCAGGAATGGGAACGCCGGCACATCGTCGCCCGGGTCAGCGAAGCGATCCTGGCCCCGCTCCGGCCGCTCCTCTAGCCCCGTCCCGCGGACAGCCTGGTCAGGGGGTGGCGAACCGGTCCAGGTAGCCCACGCGGGACTGGTGGACGTGACCGGCCATCAGCCGCTCGGCCTCGGCCGGGTTGCCGGCGTCGATCGCGGCCATGATCGAGCGGTGCTCACTCCAGGACTGCTTGCCCCGATTGTCGACGTCGGTCGCGTAGAGCCACTCGATCTTGCCGGAGATCTGGCGCAACAGGGCCGTCAGCGAGGCGCTGCCGCTGAGGTCGGCGATCCCCAGATGGAACCGGATATTCAGTTCCGGCAGTGATTGGAGGTTCCCCTCCGCGACGGCCTTGTCGCCGACGTCGAGCAGGTCAGCAAGCGATCGCCGCGCCTTCCACCACTCGGCGCTGGGCTCCCCTGCGCTGAACTGCGCGGCCGCCCGCCGCGCAGCACGCCGCGCGGTGGCCGCCTCAAGCGCTTCACGCACGGAGAAGAGATCGTCGGCGTCATCCACCGGAATCTCCGACACCGTCGACCCGGCGTAGGGTTTGGACTCGACGAAACCCTCAGCCTCCAGCGCACGCAGCGCCTCCCGCACCGGGATGCGGGACACCCCGTATTTGGCGGCGAGCACAGCCTCGGTCACGCGCGTGCCAGGCTGCAGGGAACCGAAAATGATGTCATGCCGGATTTCGTCCTGCACCCGCTGTTTGGGGGCAGGATCAACCGGTGTCGGATCAGGCGGCAAAGGCAGCACCGGGTATCGCTCCCAGCAGTTCGCGGGTGTACCCGGACTCGGGCCGGTTGTAGACCTGATCCACCGTTCCCGCTTCCATCACCTCGCCTGCTTTCATGACCACCACATTATCGGCAATCTGGCGGACGACGGCGAGGTCGTGGCTGATGAACAGGTAGGTCAGCCCCAGCCGGTCCTGCAGATCGGCCAGCAACCGCAGGATCTGGTCCTGCACCAGCACGTCCAGCGCGGACACCGCCTCGTCGAGGATGAGCATCTCCGGCTCCAGGGCCAGCGCGCGGGCGATGGCCACCCGTTGACGCTGCCCGCCGGACAGCTCGTTGGGCCGGCGCTGCGCCACCGAATGCGGCAGGCCCACCTGGTCGAGCAGGTCGGCAACCTTCCGGCGGC
The DNA here is from genome assembly GCF_015751665.1 of Arthrobacter sp. CAN_A1. Lineage (NCBI taxonomy): Bacteria > Bacillati > Actinomycetota > Actinomycetes > Micrococcales > Micrococcaceae > Arthrobacter > Arthrobacter sp. CAN_A1. The sequence goes on from NZ_JADOUR010000005.1 coordinate 184,998, forward strand.
GCTCGTCCTTGTCCCCCACCTTGAAGATCCGCAGGGGTTCGTCGATCAGCCGTTCAATGCTGAACGTGGGGTCAAGCGATCCGTACGGGTCCTGGAAGACCGGCTGCACCATCCGCCGCAGCGCCCGGCGCTCCTGGCCGCGGCTGGCAGTGATGGTCTTGCCGTCGATCAGCGCGTTCCCGGACGTGGCGGTCTCCAGCCCGAGGATGATCCGGGCCACGGTGGTCTTGCCCGACCCGGATTCGCCGACCACCGCCGTCGTCGTCCCCCGTTGCACGCTGAAGGAGACATCCTTGACGGCCTGCACCAGACCGCCGCGCTGGCCGCGCAGCTTGAACTCCTTGAACAGGTCGCGGATCACCAGGATCGGCTCGGGACCGGCGATCGACGACATGCCGCCACCGGCGGGTTCCCGGCCCAGCACCGCCACCACGGACGGCGCCGCGGCAACGAGGGCCCTGGTGTAGTCCTCCTGCGGGTTGAGAAGGATTTCGCGGGGCGTGCCTACCTCGACAATGCGCCCCTCGGACATCACGATGATCCGGTCGGTGCGGTCGGCGGCCAATCCCAGGTCGTGGGTGATGAACAGCAGCGAGGTGCCACGGGCGTCCACCAGGTTCTGGAGGTGGTTCAGGATCTGCCGCTGCACTGTCACGTCAAGGGCCGACGTCGGCTCATCGGCGATCAGCAGCTCCGGCTCCCCCGCCAACGAAATGGCGATCAGGACCCGCTGGCGCATGCCGCCAGAGAATTCGTGCGGGTACTGCCCGTACCGGCGTTCGGCGTCGGGAATCCCCGCCTCGGCCATCAGCGCGACGGCGCGCGCCTTGGTCTGGGCCCGGTCCAGCCGTTCGCTGCCTGGTGCCCGGTTGGACATCAGCGCGTCGGCGATCTGGGCGCCGACCTTCATCGACGGGTTCAGGTTGGACATCGGATCCTGTGGGACGAGTCCCAGCCGGGAGCCACGGATGGTGCGCATCTGCGCCTCGGAGGCGTCGGCGAGTTCAACCGTGTCGCCGGCGGTGCCCAGGCAGATTGACCCGCCGGAGACGTAGCCGCTGCCGGGCAGCAGCTGCAGGATGGCGCCGATGGTCGTCGACTTGCCGGAGCCTGACTGCCCCACGATGGCTACCCGCTCACCCTTCCGCAACTCGAAGCTGACGTTGTGCAGCACCGGGGTGTCACCAAACGTCACCTCAAGGTTTTCGACCTTCAGCAGGACCTCTCGTGATCCTGTGTCTGATCGAACTCCGTTCAGTTCATCGCCCTGCTGCATAGCCCTGTGCTCCTCTCGGGTTGGCGGCGGCCTTCAGCACGCCGGTTGCGGGGTCGCTGACCACTGAGGAAATGCGGCCGAGCGCCCAGTCACCCGCCCGGGTGACCACGTGGCCGCGATCCTCCAGATCGGTAATGACGTCCTCACCCAGACGGTCCTCCACTACGGCTCCGCCGGGCTCCCAGGTCCGCGGGAAGAAGGAGCCGGGGATCGACGTCGTGTGGAGGGACGGCGCGTCGATCGCCTGCTGCGGCGAGTAGCCGCCGACAATCGTCCGCAGAATGTACAGCAGCTGCCACTGGTCCTGCTGGTCGCCGCCGGGCGATCCCAACGCCACCACTGGCACCCCATCCTTGAGGATCAGGGTGGGGGTCAGCGTGGTGCGCGGGCGCTTGCCCGGGCGGAGGGTCGACGGCGCGCCGTCCTCCAGCCAGGTCATCTGCAACCGTGACCCCAGGCAGAACCCGAGCTCCGGGATGGTGGGCGAGGATTGCAGCCAGCCACCGGACGGAGTGGCAGAGACCATGTTCCCCCACTGGTCGACGACGTCGATGTGGCAGGTATCGCCGCGGGTTTCACCACTGCGCGATACCGTGGGCTCCCCGACGCCGGCCATCGCGCCGATCCCGGCGAGCGCCGGCGGGAGGTACTCGGTACGGAGCGGCGGGGTGAACGGTTCCCGGCCCGGTACGGTGCCGGGGCGGAACTCGGTGGACGCCCTGTCGGTGATCAGTGCGCGGCGTTCGGCCGCGTAGCCCTCGGACAGCAGGTAATCGAGGGGGACGTCGGCGTCTCCGTAGTACGCTTCCCGGTCGGCGATCGCGAGTTTCTGCGCCTCGAGGATGGTGTGGGCGCCGAGCGCCGTGGACGGGTCGAGGTGCTCGTCGTCGTACCCGGCCAAAATGGCGAGGGTCTGCAGCAGGGCCGGTCCCTGCCCCCAGGCTCCGGTCTTGGCGATGGTGTGACCGCGGAACTCGAAAGTGGTGGCGGGTTCATACCCGGCCTGGCAGCCGGCGAAGTCCTCGAGACTCATCACCCCGGCATGATCGGTGCCGGACGAGTGGCGGTGCGGCTGGGCGGTGAAGGCGACGGCGGCCTGCGCCACGAATCCCTCGCTCCACTCACGCCGGGCGGCGTCGATGCGCTCCTCTCGGGTGGCATCGGGAGCACCGGCCGCGACCAGGCGGTCCAGCACGACGGCGTAGGCCTCGTTCCTGATCATGTCACCGGCCGCGGGAGCCTTGCCCTCAGGCAGCCAGAGCGCCGCCGACGTCGGCCAATGGTCGTTGAACAGGTCGGCGACGGCGGAGATGGTCGCGCCGACGCGTCCCACAATCGGGTGCCCGTTGCGGGCGTAGCCGATGGCGAAGTCCAGGACGTCGCCGAGCTCCCAGGTGCCGTGGTCGCGCAGCAGCAGGAACCAGGCGTCGACGGCGGCGGGCACCGCGGCGGCGAGCGCACCCGAACCTGGCACCAGCTCCAGCCCTTCGGCAAGGTAGTGCTCCCGGGTAGCAGCGGCCGGTGCGGGGCCCTGCCCCATCAGGACGATGGGCTCGGACGGGTTCGCCGCCGTCGCAAACACGCCGGTCATATCGCCGCCCGGACCGTTGAGGTGGGGTTCCACCACGTGGAGCACGAACGCGCTGGCAACGGCGGCGTCGAACGCGTTCCCGCCGCGTTCAAGGACTGCCTGCGCCGACGCGGTGGCCAGCCAGTGGGTGGAGGCGGTCATCCCGAAGGTGCCCTCAAGGGTGGGCCGGGTAGTGAAGGAAGCGGGTGCTGTGTAAGTCATCAACGTCACTTTCGGTTCTTTTTACGTGTTCGGGAGCGGGAACTTGAGGTACTGGTGGGATCGAGTGCGTCGCGCAGGGCGTCCCCGAACAGGTTGAAGGCCAGGCAGATCACGGCAATCGCAACGCCCGGGAAGATGGCGGCAGTCGGAGACCTGAAAATGTACTGCTGCGCATCCGAGAGCATGATACCCAGGCTAGGGGTGGGCGGCTGGATCCCGAGACCAAGGAAGGACAGCAGCGCCTCGCCGATCACCGCGACCGGCATGATCACCGTGGCCTGCACAATGATCGCCGACGCCGCGTTGGGCAACACATGCTGCGCCATGATCCGCAGCCCCGACGCGTCCATGGTGCGGGCGCCGAGCACGAAGTCGCTCTCCTTGATCCGCAGCGTTTCACCGCGGACCACCCGGATCATGGTCGGAATCTGCGCGATCCCCAGGGCAATGGCAGCGTTGGACAGGCTGGGCCCGCTGATCGCCGCCAGTCCGACGGCGATGATCAGGAACGGGAAGGCCAGGGTGACGTCGGTGAGGCGGGAGATGACGGCGTCGAACCCTTTCCAGTAGCCGGCCAGCAGCCCCAGTGGCGTCCCGACGACGACGGCGAGCAGCACGGACAGTGCGCCCACCTGGAGGGAGGCCTGCATGCCGAAGAGCATCCGCGAGAAGATGTCCCGGCCCAGGTCATCGGTACCCAGTAGGTAGCCCACGGTGAGGGGATCCTGGAAGGGTGCGTCGAAGTGGACCTCGGTGGGATCGTAGGGTGCGATCAGCGGCGCCAACACCGCTGCGAGCACCACCAGGGCGAGCATGATGCCGCCGGCAATGCCCAGCGGGTTCCGGCGCAGGGAGCGCCAGATCCGGCCGCGGGCCGAGCCGAGGCCGGCACCCTCAGGCCCGATGGCCGGGCCGGTCCCCGTGGGGGCGATTTCAGTAGCGGCCATTAGTTGGCTCCTCCGACTCGGATTTTCGGGTTGACGACTGAGTACAGGATGTCCACGGCCAGGTTGATCACGATGTAGGACATGGTGATGATCAGCACCACGGCCTGGATGACCGGGTAGTCACGGGTGAACACGGCGTCGAGCGTCAGTTTCCCGAAGCCGGGCAGTGCGAAGATCCGCTCGGTTACCACGGCGCCGGAAATCAGCCCGCCGAGCTGCAGCCCCACAATGGTGACCACCACTATCAGCGAGTTCCGCAGCCCGTACCGCATCAGCACCCGGCCCCGGCCCAGGCCCTTGGCCCGGGCGGTCCGCACATAGTCGGTGCTCATGGTTTCGATCATCGACGCGCGGGTCTGCCGCATGATCACGGCGGCCAGCCCGGTCCCCAGAATGACGGCCGGGAGGGTCAGGTAGTACAGGCCGCGCAACGGGTCGGTTGCCACGTCCACATATCCCGACGCCGGGAACCAGCCGAGCGTTACGGACAGGTACAGGATCGCGAGGATGCCGAGCCAGAAGTTCGGCACCGACAGGCCGACGAGCGCAAACCCGTTGGCGAACCATTCGGGCCAACGCCCGCGGAACCGTTCGGCGATGACGCCGAACAGGATCCCGACGACGACGGCCACCACGATCGCGTAGGCGGACAACCACAGGGTGACAGGCAGGGTGGTGGCGATCAGTTCGGTGACCGGGGTCCCGGTACGGGTTGATTCTCCGAAGTCGCCGCGCATGATGTTGCCGATGAAGGTGAAGTACTGGCTGGTCAGTGAGTCGTTGAGCCCCAGTTGTTCACGGATCGCCTCCACCTGCTCAGGCGAGGCTTCCTCTCCAGCCATGGCCAGGGCTGGGTCGCCCGGCAGCTGGCGGACGCCGATGAAAACCACCAGCGACGCCAGGAGCAGGGTCAGGGCCGACTGCCAGAGCCGGGATGCCACATAGCGGATCATGGCTGGGCCCCTTCCGCTTCAGCCGAGGCAGCCTCTGCCGGTTCATCGATGAAGGCCACGTTGCTGAGGTGCACCACGCCGTCGGCGAAGGTTTCCACCCCCGCGATATCGGTGGAGTAGGCGGTGAGGCTGCGCACCCGGTAGAGGTAGATGAGCGGGTTGTCTTCCTGGACCTTCTCGATCACCTGGCCGTACAGGTCGGCGCGTTCGCCTTCGTCGATGGTCTGGGCCGCCTCCCGGAGGAGGGTGTCGACGTCGTCCTCGCTGTAACCGGAGTAGTTGTTACCCCCGCCGGTGGAGAGGAAGTTGAACATGTTGCCGTGCGGGTCTACCCGGCCCGACCAGCCGAGCTGCAGCATCTCGAAGTCCCCGCGCGACTGGACGTCCAGCAGGGTGGAGTACTCCACCGGAACGATGGTCAGGCTGAACGCGCCCTCCTCGGACACCGCGGCCTGCAGGGCCTGGGCGAAGCGCAGCGTGTCGGGGGCGTTGGAAACCTGCATCTCGATCTCGTACGGCATTTCGATGCCTGCCTCGTCGAGCAGGGCGACAGCGCCTTCAGGGTCGAACGGCGGGCAGTCCTCGCTGAGCTCGGAGGTGAACGGGCTTTCCGGCGAGACCGGCGAGCAGGCCGGCTGGTACCAGCTGTTGAAGACCGTGTTGACGAGTGCCTCACGGTCAATCGTCATGGACAGCGCCATCCGCACGGCTGCCTCCTGGGCAAGGGGCGTGTCGATGGTGCCCACCGGTTCGCCGACGCCGTCGGTGTTGCCGAGGTTGATGGTGAGGCCCTGGTAGCCAAGCGAGCCGACCTGCAGCACGCCGATCCCCTCCTCCTGAGTCAGGGCGTCAATGTCCTGGGGTGAAATAGTGTCGGCCACGTGGACGTCACCGGAGCGCAGGTTCGCGGCGCGGATGTTCGCGTCGGTGATGATCCGGTAGGTGATGCTGTCCAGGTGGACGTTCTCGGCGTCGTAATAGAGCGGGTCCCGCTCGACGGAGATCGACGTCTGGGGAACCCGGTCGACAAACTTGAACGGGCCCACGCACACCGGGCTGTCGCCGAAGTTTTCGCCCGCCGTGTCGAGTGCCTGCGGCGAGAGCATCATGCCCGCGCGGTCGGCCAGTGCGGCGGTCAGCGGGGCGAACGGGGTCTCATAGGTGATCTCGACCGTGTACTCGTCGGTCGCCTCGATGCCCGTGATGGGCCCGAGCTCGCTGGCCCGGGATGAGCCCTCCAGGTTCAGGTGGCGGTCAATGGTTTTGCGGACCGCTTCGGCGTTGAACTCGGTGCCGTCGGCGAACACTGCGTCTTCCCGCACGGGAATGGTGACGGTGAGCCCGTCGTCGGAAACCTCGGGCAGCTCGGTGGCGAGCTGCGGGATGAGTTCACCTGCCGCATCGATGTCGTACAGCTTCTGGCACATGGTCTGCATGACGTAACGGGTGTAAAGGGACGACGACGTCGTCGGGTCGAGGCGGTCGGGTTCGGCGGAAAGGGCCATCACCAGGTCTCCCCCCTCGACGATGGTCTTGCCCTCAAGCGAGGCGGTGGTGATCTCTTCGCGTTCGGGCGCCGGTTCGAGGGCCTGGAGGGGCTGGCACGCGGTCATCGCGAGGATCATCGCGGCGGCACTCGCAAACACGCCGGCTGTCTTGAGTGAGGACCGGGATCGCGTGTCCGGCGGGACCGGCGGGACCGGCTGCGTACGGGGTGTGGGCGGCATTTCTATCCTTGGTTCAGGAGGCGGGGGCTGCATGTGGCGCAGGTCTCATGTGACCGATTGCATACAACAATAAACAGAACGGTGTATTTTGTATACATGCCGTCCGAAATGTGACGGTTCGTATAACACCAGTCTCTGAACAGCAGCTCGTACACACCGGAGGATCCAATGCAGCGTCAGCCAGTCTCCACCGAGCGACTCCACCTATGGCTGATGCTGGTCCTCACGTTTTCAACCGGCGTGGTGGACGCCGTCGGCTTCCTGGGACTGGATCAAGTTTTCACCGGCAATATGACGGGAAACGTTGTCCTGCTGGGCATGGCCATTGCCGGCGGCAGCGACCTTCCGGTGCTGCGTCCCGCGCTGGCTCTACTCTTCTTCATGGTGGGTGCAGTCATTGGCGGGCGCGTGCTGCGCAAGGCCCCCGAGGGGTGGAGCGGACGCACCTCGTTAACGTTTTTGGGGGTGGCAGTGCTCATCGGCGGCCTGGCGGTGTTCACCGCGCTGATCGATGTCACGGGCGACCATCTGCTGGGCAGCATCACCACCAGCACACTGGCCCTTGCCATGGGCATACAGGCTGCCACGGCGAAGCGTCTCAAGGTCGCTGAGATCACCACAGTGGTGGTGACGTCCACCATTACCGGGCTCGCCTCGGACTCCCGTCTCGCCGGCGGAAAGAGCCAGTTCTGGATGCGCCGCGCGCTCGCCATCGCGCTGATTCTGCTCGGCGCCCTCGTCGGGGCAGCGGCACTTCATATCGATCTCTGGGTGGGTATTGCACTCTCAGCGGTCCTCACCTCGGTGGTGACACTGATCGGCCAGCTCCGGCACCGGAAGGATAAGCACGCCGACGCCGCCGCCCGGACGGACGAGGTTGCAGCCTTGGCCTAAAGGTGGTGAGCCGTTCACCGCTAGTTCACTGACGCGCTGTATTCCCTCCACCGGACTGGACGAGCATGGGCAAGCGGGCACGGATTCGTGCCCTGCTATTGGCTCAGCCCTCCACGATTCGTCGTCCGGGGGTGAGAAGGGAAAAGACGACGTGCGTAGAACAATTTCGGTTACGGCCACTCTGGCAGCGGCGCTGCTCCTTGCCGGGTGCGGTGGCGCATCCACCGAGACCAGCAATGAGGATTCGGCTGAGGGCGCCACCCTGGTGGTCTACACCAACTCAAATTCGGATGGCAAAGGTGAATGGCTCGAAGCCGAAGCCGAAGCAGCCGGGTTCAGCCTGGAGATTGTGGGCGCCGGCGGCGCCGATCTGACCAACCGGATCATTGCCGAGGCCGGGAACCCGGTGGCCGACGTCGTCTTCGGCCTGAACAACATGTACTTCGAACAGATCAAGGCGGAGGGGATCCTCAAGGCCTACACTCCCGCCTGGTCGGGCGAAGTGGACCCGGAGCTCGGCGACGGCGAAGCCTTCTGGCCGTTGGTGCAGCAGGGCATCGTGCTCGCCTACAATTCGGATGCTATCCCTGCGGGCGAGGCGCCGTCGGACTGGACCGATCTTTGGGAGGACGAGCGCTTCCACGACCGCTACGAGTCGGTCAACTCTCTGGAGGGCGCTACCGAGCAGATTGTGATGGCCGGCATTCTGACCCGCTACCAGGACGAGAGCGGTGACCTGGGAATTTCGGACGAGGGCTGGGCTCAGATCCAGGGCTATTTTGAGAACGGCTCCCCTGCCGTCGAGGGCGAAGACCTGTTTGCGCGGATGGTGTCGGACACCGTGGACCTGGGGCAGATGACCATCAGTGGCCTGCCAGCCCGCGAGGCGGAGTACGGCGTTGCCGCCGGCGTGGTGGAGCCGTCGGTCGGCATCCCCTACGCGGTCGAGCAGGTGGCCATGGTCAAGGGTACGAGCAAGCAGGAGGAGACGCAGCGGTTCATCGACTGGTTCGGCAGCGCCGAGGTCCAGGGCGGGTTCGCCCAGGAGTTCTCGACCCTTCCCGCCAATGAGGGCGCCCTCGAGATGGCGGACCCCGCTGTCCTGGAGCAGTATGAGTCTCTTCCTCCACAGGACCTGGACTGGGAGTTCATCCGGGACAACATCTCTCCGTGGGTGGAAAAGATCGAACTGGAATACATGCCCTGATGATCAGGTACGAGAATATTGAGGTCTCGTTCGACGGCTTCGTGGCGGTGCCGAATCTGGACCTTGAGGTCAAGGAAGGTGAGTTCTTCACCCTCCTTGGCCCGTCAGGGTGCGGCAAAACGACGGCGTTGCGCACCCTTGCGGGATTCGTGAATCCCAGTCGGGGCGACGTCTATGTGGACGGCAAGCGCGTCACCCAGCTGTCCAGCGACAAGCGCAGCATCGGCATGGTGTTCCAGAACTATGCCCTGTTCCCCAGCATGAATGTCTGGGAGAACATCGCCTTCGGGCTCAAGGTCCGCAAGGAAAGCAAGGCTGAAACCGAACGCCTTGTCGCGGACATTGCAGCGAAGATGGAACTGACTGACGAGCAGCTGGGCAAGAACATCTCCGAGCTCTCCGGCGGCCAGCAGCAGCGCGTCGCCATTGCCCGCGCGCTGGTGCTGCAACCGAAGATCCTGCTGCTGGATGAGCCCCTGTCCAATCTCGATGCGAAGCTGCGTGTGCAGTTGCGCGGCCAGCTGAAGGACCTGCAGAGCCAGTTCGGGATCACCACCGTGTATGTCACCCACGATCAGGATGAAGCCCTCACCATGAGCGACCGGATCGCCGTCTTCAACAAGGGCGTGGTGGAACAGGTGGGACCGCCCGAACAGATTTACGACTCCTCCTCCACAGAGTTCGTCTGCAATTTCATCGGGGACATCAACGTGCTGGACGGAGCGCTGATCCAGCAGTTGAACGCAGTCTCCATGCGGAAACTTGATCCGGCCAAGAGCTCCTACCTCAGGGTGGAGAAGGTGGGCCTGGACCGCACTCAGGTCAGTGCCGCCGCGGTGAAGGTCAACGGCCGGGTAACCGCCCGGAGCTACCACGGCATGCACAGCCGGTACACGGTCGACGTCGGCGGGAACAGCATCAAGACGCTGGTCTCCGAGAACGGTCCCAGTGCGCTCCACCTTGGCGCAACGGTTGACCTGTTCATCAATCCCGACAACGTGCTTCAGTACTGAGGGGACCGATGAAGACGTCGCTGCGGTCCATGATCCGCTCCCCCATGGTCCTGGTGACCTCGGTGGTGCTGACCTGGTTTATTGTCACCTTCCTCGTCGCCCCTAATGTGGGTTTGCTCGCCACCACCTTCTTTCCGAACGGTGAGTTCACCCCCCGGTCAGTCGACAAGCTGCTGAGCTCCGACCGCGCCATGAAGTCGCTGGGCAACAGTTTTATTCTCGCGATCGTCCTGGCCGTCACCGTCAACATTGTCGGCATTTTCATTGTGCTGGTCACCCAGTACTTCGACATTCTGGGCTCGCGGATCCTCTGGCTGGGCTACGCCACCACCCTGATCTACGGCGGCATTGTCCTGGTGGCTGGCTACAAGTTCATTTACGGGCAGAACGGGTTCATCACCAATCTGCTCCTTAACTACTTCCCTGGAATGAACGCCGAGTGGTTCACCGGGTTCCTGGCCGTGGTCTTCGTGATGACCTTCGCCAGCACGTCCTATCACATGCTGTTCCTCACCTCGGCGCTGAACAAGGTGGACTTCCAGACCATCGAGGCGGCCAAAAGCATGGGTGCCTCGACGCTGACCGTCCTGTGGCGGATTGTCCTACCGGTGCTGCGTCCCATCCTGTTCGCGATCACCATCCTGGTGTTCCTCGGCGGCCTGACCGCGCTGACGGCCCCGCAGGTGCTGGGCGGTCCCGACTTCCAGACCGTCACCCCGCTGATTCTCACCTTCTCCGGCAGCACCACCTCCCGTGACATCGCCGCCCTGCTGGCGCTGATTCTCGGCGTCGCCACGATGATCCTGCTTGCTGTGATGAGCCGGGTGGAACGAGGCGGCACCTACTTCTCGGTGTCCAAGGTTTCCGCGACCATGCAGAAGCAGAAGATCACCAACCCGGTAGCCAGCGTGGTGGTTCACGCCATCGCCTACGTCCTCTTCGTCGTGTACATGCTGCCGATCCTCCTGATCGTGGTGTTCTCCTTCACCGATTCGGCGAGCATCCAGACGGCCACCCTGTCCTGGGACCGGTTCACGCTGGACAACTACATCACCGTCTTCACCACCCAGAGCGCTTTCCAGCCGTTCATCGTGAGCGTCCTGTACAGCGCAGCAGCGGCCGTCGTCGTCGTCGGGGGTCTGCTGTTCGTTGCCCGGATCCTGCAGAAGCACAGGAACGTCGCCACCATGGTGGCCGAGTACCTGCTCCACATCCCGTGGATCCTGCCGTCCACGATGATCGCGTTGGGGCTGATCCTCACGTTTGACCGCCCCAATGCTTTGATTGGTGGGCAGGTGCTGACGGGGACGGTGTGGGTGCTGCTTGTGGCCTACATCATCATCAAGATCCCGTTCACCCTGCGCTTACTGAAGGCAGCGTTCTACTCGGTCAGCGACTCGGTGGAAGACGCGGCCCGGATCCTGGGGGCCAAGTCCCTGTACACCTTCCGGCGTGTGCTGCTGCCCATCGTCCTGCCCACCGCTGCGGCGATCACCGCACTGAATTTCAACAGCCTCCTTGATGACTACGACACCGCAGTGTTCCTCTACTCCCCGCTGTACGAACCGCTGGGCATTGTGATCAAAAACAGCACCGACGGGGATAACATCAGCGACGCCATGGTGCTGACCCTGGTCTACACGGTGCTGCTGATGATCATCATGGGCCTGAGCATGTACGCCGTGTACGGGCGGTCGGTGACGTCGCGGCGGAAGAAACGACGCCCTGGCCCTGTGCTGCCTGAGGTTCCAGTTCAGCCCGCCACCCGGGTGGGTCGGGAGAAGCAGCCCGACGACGGCCGGGTCACCTCCCGCTAGGCCGTGCCGTCCCCTTCAGTCCCACCGATCGCAGCCGATGGCTGGGATTGTCCAGACAGTCCCACCCTCCGGGCCCGGTCACTGGGATTTCAAGCGGCTCCCGCCGCTGTAGGCTCGACTTTTACGGTCTTGTGGCCGGCGCGAGAAGGAGTGCAACGTGGATCAATCGGGTGAACCAAACGCCACTCGGGGTACGGTGCTGATTGCCGGCTGTGGGGACCTGGGCACTGAGGCGGGGTTGAGGTTCGCCGCGGCCGGGCACCGGGTGATCGGGTGGCGCCGCTCGCCGGGCAAGCTGCCGGCGGAGATCGAGGGAGCCGCCGTGGATCTCACCGGCGAGCTACCACAGATTCCGGCCGATACCCGGATCGTGGTCCTGGCCACCGCTGCGGATGGCCGCACCGAGGACGCCTACCGATCGGCCTACCTCACCGCCACGGGGAACGTGCTTGACGCGCTGGACCGGGACGGCGTCGATGCCCAGGTCCTGCTCGTGTCCTCCACCGCCGTGTTTGGGGGCGACGACGGCGGGTGGGTCGACGAATCGACTCCGCTGGCACCCGGGACCGCCACCGCACGAATCCTGGCCAGCACCGAAGAGCTCCTGCGCAGCCGGCGGCCCCATGCCACCATCCTTCGCCTGTCGGGTATCTACGGTCCGGGCCGCACCCGGCTGATCGACCAGCTCACGGCGGGGACCGCCGTCGTACCCCAGGACGTTCAGTGGACCAACCGAATCCATCGCGACGACGCGGCGGCGGCCATCGTGCACCTGACCACGCGCCTGAGCGAACCGGGACCGGTGTACGTGGGCGTCGATAATGAGCCAGTCGACCAGGGTGAGGTACTTGAGTTCCTCGCCGCCCAGCTGGGCCTGCCCACACCACCGGTGGGGCCGTCGTCGTCGTCACGGTCCGGCGGGAAACGACTCAGCAACTCACTGCTGCGGGCCACGGGGTTCGCGTTCACCTACCCGACGTTCCGGGAGGGGTACCTGGCCGTCATCAACGGTGACGGGATCAGGCACCCCTAGCCGCCTAGTGGACGGCTGGCACTCCAGCGCCGTCGAGCGGGGCCTCGGCACCGTCAACAGGCACCTCGTCGGGCTTCCTGATGAAGAAAGCAGCGACGACGGCAAACATGAAGACGATCGCCCCACAGAAGAAGGCGGCCTGGATACCGCCGGCTTCGGCAGCGACTTCGGAGGCGCCGTCGTCGAGCAGTGCGGTCGCCTGAATGGTCATGACCGAGATGAAAAGGGCGGTGCCGGCGGCGCCGGCGAGCTGCTGGACGGTACCGACAATCGCGCTGCCGTGGGAATACAGGGCCGGGCGGACCGAGCCCAGTGCCGAGGTCAGCAGCGGCGTGAACATGAGTGCGAGGCCCACGCTCAGGAAGACGTGAGCCACCATAACCATCAGGAAGGGGGTGGTTTCGCTGAGCATGGTCAGTCCCCAGAAGACCAGGCTGACGATAATCGCGCCGGGCACCACCAGGACCCGCGGGCCGCGCTTGTCAAAGATGCGGCCCACCACCGGGCCGAGCAGACCCATGGTCAGCCCGCCCGGGAAGAGCAGCAGACCGGCCACCACCGGCTCGAGCCCGAGAACGTTCTGCACGTACAGCGGCAGCAGGATGATGGTTCCGAAGAGGGCCATCATGCTCACCGAGATCACCAGGATGGAGATGGTGAAGGTGCGGGACTTGAACGTCCTGAGATCCAGCAAGGCCCGGTCGGCGCGCTGCAGGGTGCGCTGCCTCAGGACAAAGAGGAGCAGGGCCACACCGCCGACGGCGAGGGGCAGCCACTGCGGCACGGCTCCGCCGCCGTTGGCAGCTTCACCGAACTGGCTAAGTCCGTAGATGATCCCGCCGAAGGCCAGGGCGGAGACAATCACCGAGAGGATGTCGATGGGGAGGCGTCGCGGCGTCGTGACGTTCTGGATGCGGGTGGCGCCGAGTGCCAGTGCACCGAGCGCGATGGGCAGGACCAGCCAGAACAGCCAACGCCAGTCCAGCACGCTGAGGATGAGGCCCGAAATGGTGGGGCCGATGGCCGGCGCTACCGAAATGACGATGGCGATGTTGCCCATGGTGCGGCCGCGCGAGGCGGGCGGTACCAGGGTCATGACCGTGGTCATCAGCAGCGGCATCATGATCGCGGTTCCGCTGGCCTGGATGATCCGGCCCACCAGCAGCACCTCGAAGCCGGGCGCGAGCGCCGACACTAGGGTGCCCAGGCTGAACAGGGACATGGCAGCCATGAAAACCGGCCGGGTGTGGAAGCGCTGCAGCAGGAACCCGGTGACGGGGATGACCACTGCCATGGTGAGCATGAAGGCAGTGGTCAGCCATTGTCCGGCGCTGACGGTAATGCCGAGGTCAACGGTCAGGGACTGCAGTGCAACGCTCATGATGGTCTCGTTGAGGATCACCACAAAGGCTGAGACGAGCAGCAGCGAGATGACCAGCTTGTTGCGTTGCTCGTCCGCCGTGTCCTCCTGACGCTCGGCCGTCTGGTTCGCGGCATGCTGGTTCGCGGCGGCGGGCGGGGAACTATGGGGCACGGAGAATCCTTCGAAAAGTGAATAGGCGTGGAATCCTCTTAGCCGCAACGCCCGAAGGAAGAGGATCTATTCCGCCCGGCCCGGATTCGTTCGCTGGGTTAGCCCGACGTCGGCACGTACCCGAGCGCCTTGTCCACCGGGTGGGGTAGCCGGTCGCCGGCATGCCAGGTGAGAAAATGGGTCTCGAACTGGCGGGCCAGATCTTCCAGCCAGGAATCGGCGTCGCTCGCCATGTGCGGCGAGATGAGCACCTGGTCCATCCCCCAGAGCGGGCTGGTGGTGGGGAGGGGTTCGACGGCGAAGGTGTCCAGCACCGCGCCGGCTATCCCACCGTCGGCGAGGACCCGCACCAGCGCCGGTTCATCGACGAGCCGGCCGCGTCCCACATTGATGAGGTAGGACGACGGCGACATCGCGTCGAGCACGTCGGCGCTGACCATTCCGTCGGTCTGCGGGGTCAGGGGCGCCACGAGGACCACCCAGTCATACGCGCCCACCACCGCTGCGAGGTCTGAACTGCAGTGGACAGTACCGAAATCGGAGTCCCCTTTCCGGGCTACCCGGCCGGCGCCGTCGACGTCGGCGCCTGCCGCGGTGAGGAGGCGTGCAGTGCACCGGCCGATGCTCCCCGTTCCCACGATAAGCACCCGGGCACCGGCGATGTTGCGGGTGGTCCGCCGCCCCCAGACCCGGTGGTGCTGCTGGTCGCGGGTCTGGCCGAAGCCCTTGGCCGAGAACAGCATGGCGCCGAGGACGTACTCGGCCATGGGGCGGTCAAACACGCCGTGCGCATTCGTCACAGTGACCGGCGACTCGACCAAGTCAGAGAACAGGAGCTTGTCGACGCCGGCCGCGGCGACGTGGAGCCACTGCAGGGAATCGGCGTGTTTCCAGGCTGGCTCCAGCGCTCCGGAGAAGTAGTCCCAGAGGTAGAGCACATCGGCTCCGCGGAGCGCCGAGGGGAGACCGGCGGCGCCGGTTTCACGGATCTCGGCTAGTGCCGCCACCCGCTCCAGTCCCACCACCGACCGGTCCCCCACCAGCACGGCGACGATTGGTTTGCGGCCAGTGCGCTCGGTGAAGTTCATGGTCAGCATCTTCCCATGCCTCCCACCCTTCGCCCTCCCCTCCCGCCCCTCCGCGCCGAAGAGTGAGATCTGGCGACTCACCGGCGCTCTGAGTCGCCAGACGTCACTTCTCGGCGGGGTAGGTGGGGTGATGAGTGCCCTAGATCGGAGTGAAGACTCCGGGGGTGCCAGCACCTTTCCGCCGGATCTGCTGCACCAACCAGTCTATGAGCAGGCGGCCTGCCGATGGATGGGTTTCATCGGGATCGTGCTGCAAAGCGTGCCAGCGCATCACATCCTCACTGGCGGGACTGTCGTCGAGTAGTCCAGTGAGGGGACAGGCTCCCAGCGGCCGAGGATGAGGTGCGCCCAGCCGGGCGAATTGCCAATGGTAGGCCAACCCACCCAGATAGGTTCGCGGCGCATTCATCTGCGCATCGAAGGTGAAGTCGCGTGCCCAGCCAGCAGCCTCCGCGGCAGGTAGCGGACGGGATAGGTAGAACCCCTGTCCCAGCGGAGCGCCGAGGACGACGGCGGCCTCGGTGATCCCGAGGTCCTCCAGCCCCTCGATGGCGACGTTCATTTCAAAATCACGGCCCATCTGGATGAGGGACGCAATCATGCTCAGTGTCTCCACAGGCTTCCTGCGGATCTCGGTGAGAAGCTCGCGATCCAGTTTGATGGCGTTAAAAGGAAGGACCGACAACCTCTTGAGGCTGCTGTAGCCAGCGCCGAGGTCATCCATCGCGAGTCCAACCCCGAGGCCCACGAGCTGATCCAAGGCATCACGCTGCACCTCCCACTCAAGGGTCTGTGATTCGAGCAATTCCAGGCCTAACCGGTCAGGTGAGATCCCGTGGCGCTGCAAAGCGGTGCGAACCAGTTCCACGCAATCCGGGTTGAGCAGGGTGCTGGGGGGGAGATTCACCGAAATGTTCGCACGCAGACCCTCCCGATCCCACCGTGCCACCCAACCGAGCGCTTGATCGATCATCCCAACAAAGAGCAGGTCAAGCTCGTCTTCGGTCAGATAGGGAAGGAACTCGCCGGGCGAGGCAATCCGTCCGTCGGGCATCCGCAGGCGGGCCAGCGCCTCAAACAGGTGAACCGATCCGTCGCGGAGGTCAATGACGGGCTGCATGTACGACTCGAGCCCACCAGACCGCAGCCGCTCCCGGTAACCGTCAATAGCGCTGCTCTCCAACCGTCCGCCGAGGCCAGCAACGCCCGCCTTCAGATAGTTTAAGTCGGACCCTAATTCGGTCACCGAATCAGTATCAGAGAGCGTCCACCACCGGTCACGGTTAGTCTTCAACTTCTTCGACTGATACAACGCGTCATCGGCGTTCCTCAGCAACGACGCCATATCGCACCCATCGCGAGGATACAGTGCCAGTCCCATGCTCATCCCCACGCTAATGCTTCTCCCCGAGACGATGAACGGCCGTTCAACCACATCGTGAAGCGAATCCAGGATTCCCGCGAGCACCACCGGCGCCGCCGCGCGGTCAATGTCTTTCACCAGGAGAATAAATTCGTCGCCCCCCATCCGGCCCAGAAAATCACCGTCGCGCATGTTGGCTTGCATGCGCACAGCCCATTCCTTGAGCACTTGGTCCCCCGCTTCGTGACCGAAGGCGTTGTTGACTGTCCGGAAATCATCAAGATCGATCATGCCTACGGCTGCCGTAACCTTGGTGTGGTCACCCTTAGCAAAAACGTCCTGGAACCGACCCGTAAGCGCCACCCGGTTCGGCAGCCCTGTCACCGGATCATGCATTGCCTGGAACCGCAGCTGCTCGTGTAAGGCAATCCGAGTGTTGATGTCCCGTTGGACGCTGGCATAATGGACGATCCGACCGCCGGCATCGCGCAGCGGAACCATGCTCAGGTCATTCCAAAATGCCGAACCGTCTTTACGGTAGTTAAGGATTTCCCCGCGGAAAGGCTCCCCTGCGGCCATTGCTGTCCTCATGGCGCGCTTCGTCTCAGGATCAGACCCAGGCCCCTGCAGCAACCGGCAATTTAGCCCCACCACATCCTCAGGGCTGTATCCAGTAATAGTGGTAAAGGTCTGCGAGACGTGGACGATATTCTGGCGGGCATCGGTGATTAGTGTGACCTCGGACGTAGCCGCATGGGCCTGCGCAAACAGCGACTCAGGTAACACCTCCCCCTCGAACCGAGGTTCCCATTTCGTCGCCACTGACCTACTCCTTCGTTGTCTTTGGCACCCACGTTTCACCCCTGCAGCTGCAGGGATACGCTGCCCGACGATGGCCGATCTATCTCCCCAGACCGATACCCCTAAAGGAATGGTAGCGGCAATTATGAGAGGTATGTCACCACCGCTACATTGGGGCCACACCCACCCGCTTACCGGAAGGACCAAGTGAGCACTCGGCAA
The DNA here is from genome assembly GCF_015751665.1 of Arthrobacter sp. CAN_A1. Lineage (NCBI taxonomy): Bacteria > Bacillati > Actinomycetota > Actinomycetes > Micrococcales > Micrococcaceae > Arthrobacter > Arthrobacter sp. CAN_A1. The sequence goes on from NZ_JADOUR010000005.1 coordinate 202,665, forward strand.
TCATCGGACGCAGCACTCACGGAGGCTGCCGCCCGCCTGTACGATTTGCGCTTGGAGGACTTCACCGCCGAACGCAATGCGGCGGCCAAGGGCGCCGGCGAGAAGCTGCTCTCCGGACAGATCAAGCGGCTCCCGAAGCCGTCGATGGCGGGGTGGCTGATCAACATGCTGGTCCAGCACCGTCGAGAGGCTGTCGATCAGGCACTCGACCTCGGCGTCGCACTGCGCGCCGCCCAGGAGAATCTTGACCAAAAGCTGATGAAGGAGCTCGGTCAGCAACGGCAGCGGCTCCTGACCTTGCTCGGCAAGGAAAGCCTCTCCCTCGCGAAGGAACTGGGTCACGGTGTCAGCGCTTCCGTCGCCGCCGAGGTGGAGCAGACGTTCCGCGCCGCGATGACCGATCCCGACGCCGCAGCCGCCGTTGCGAGCGGCCGCCTCCTCCGCTCGCTGGCTGCCAGCGGCTGGGACGCCGCCGACCTGACGGGCGCCGTGGGCGGGCCGTTCGAATCATCCACCGGCACCGGTTCCGCTGAATCAACCGACGGGGGCTCAGAGGCCGACGACGAGCGGGTCGAGAACGCCCACACCGACCTGGAGGACGCCGAACGCACCCTGGCCGATGCCGACGACGACTCAGAGGACGCGGGACACCGGCTCAACAAATTCCAGGACCGCCGCACCGGGTTGACTATCGAAATAGAGGACCTGCAGCGTCGGCTCACCGAGCTGCGGGGGGTTCTATTGACCCTCGACACCCAGATCGACGACGCCGAACTGGACCAGTCCGCGGCGACCCGAACCGCCCGCGACGCGCAGCGCGCAGTGGATAGCGCGCGACGCCACCTCGAGAAGCTGCTCTAGCCACCCCGCGGTCCTTGCGCGACGGGGGCTGCCGGGCCAGACTACGAACACCGAACACCCAGCCCCAGCACCAGGAGTCCCCCATGTCAGCGATAGCACCATGTCTCTGGTTTGATTCGCAGGCCGAAGAGGCCGCCATCTTCTACGTTTCCCTGCTCGGCAACTCGCGGATTACTGACGTATCGCGGTACAGCGAGGGCGGCCCGCAGCCCGCAGGCACGGCGATCATGGTGCACTTCGAGCTGGACGGCGTCGCGTTCCAGGCCCTCAACGGCGGCCCGCAGTTTCCCTTCACCGAGGCCGTATCCCTCGCCATCAGCACCTCGTCGCAGGAGGAGACCGACCGGTTGTGGACGGCACTGACCGCCGACGGCGGGGAGGAGTCAAGGTGCGGCTGGCTCAAGGACAAATACGGGTTGTCCTGGCAGATTGTCCCTACCCGGCTCGGGGAGCTGTTGTCCGGCGCCGACGCCGACGCCGAGGGTGCCGGCCGTGCCATGCAGGCGATGCTGACCATGCGAAAGATTGACATCAATGGGCTGGAGCGCGCCTACAACGGCTAGCCTCGCCCCGGCTGACGGCTCTTTTAGTGCTAACCCGCCCGAAACCCTGTGTTATTCCGGCGCCGTCACCATGGAAGTGACCACCCCGCCCTCCCCCCGAGGAATCAATGACACGCATCGGCCTCATCAGAGTCCTCACCGCCAGTGACCCACGGCTGCTGAACGTCCACGGCCGCGCCGTCCAGGACGCGTTCGGCGTCGAGGTGATCTCCCGCGCAGTTCATGACCTGCCGGAGGGCGTTTACGACCAGCACACCCACAACTCCGCGGCGCCGAAGGTCCTGGCCCTCGCCGCCGACCTGGCACCGCACGTGGATGGCATCATGATCAGCTGCTCGTCCGATCCCGGCCTCGCGGAAATCCGCGCCCTGGTCGACGTTCCGGTGGTCGGTGCCGGCTCGGCTGGTGCCGCGGCGGCCCTGGCTCTGGGTTCGCGGATCGGGGTGCTCGCCTTGAGCGCTGATCCTCCCCCGGCCGTTGTCGAGGTGCTGGGCAGTCACCTCCACACGGTGCAGTCACCCGACGGCGTCACCCACACCCAGGAACTGCTCACGCCATCGGGGGTGTACGAACCTACCTCGCGGCTGAACGGCTGGTTGACGACGGCGCCGACGTCATCCTTCAAGCGTGCACCGGGCTGACCAGTATGGGAGTCACCCGCGAACTTCGCCGGCGGTATGGTCTTCCCGTCATCGATCCGGTGCTCGCGGCCGGGTCAGCACTCACCCTCCACCTGGGCCATCAGGTGTCCCGGGAGTACGCCGCAGCCCTGACCGGCTAGGTCTCCTGCCGCGATCCGCCGCGGGTAGGAACCACGGACTGCTCGCGTACACCCTGCGCCGAATCGAGTAGCCACCACTCGTTACACCGGCACCGTCTTCTTCTAGCCTGAAATCCCACGGGAAAGAAGAGGACACTATGATCGACTACGCCATTGAAGCTTTGCCTCTTCATTCCCCGCACACCCTGGATCGGTTGGAGCGGGAGCTTGAAAATCCGGTGGCCTGCCAGGCCTTCATCCAGATCTCCATCGGCATGTGGGACCAGCGGTTCTATCGGCTGACCCGTGCTGCCGAGGCCCGCGATGAAGCCCAGCTGATGGATGTCATCCTCAGTATTGAAAGCTCCAGCAAAATGCTGGGACTTGAGCAACTCGCCGCGTTGGCCGGGGTACTGAAGTCCCGTCTGGAACGCCACGACCTGGACGCCGTGCTGGGGCTCCTGCCGCCGCTTGAACGATGCGGCAAGCTCAGCATGCGCGAACTGCGAGCGGCGTACCCCGCCTGAACCGGCGGCAATCCGGGACGGAACCTCGAAAGCGCACAGTCCTGTCGAGGAACTACCGGCCGGGTCGTCGCCACCAGCGGAGCTGCCGTGGAGCCGGCGCTGGTGTGTCCTCCCGGACTGGCTCGGTTGGGCGGCGTCCAGCCTTCCACCGGGCCACCTCCGCGTCGATGTCCCGGGTCCGGGTGATGACCGGAGGCCCGCCGAGCAGCTGACGACGCGCGCTGACCACCCGCCGGTTGAACTCCATCAGGACCTGCCGAACCGCGGCTTCGGTGGGCTCGGCCCGCAGACGGGCGTCCAGTTCTGCATCGTCCTTCCGCAGCAGAAACGGTTCCGGCGCCAACCCGGTCAGTTGCTCACGGATGATCAGCTCCTTGAGCCACCAGTCCGGGTCAACGTTCTGCGCGGCATCACCGTTCTGCGCAGTGTCACCGTTCTGCGCGGCACGATACTCGGCCGCCCGGCGCACCCTCCGTGCCGCCTCGTCCATCGTGCCGTCCATTTGGCCTCCCGCAGTCTGGACAGGAACCCCCAGTATCCGAAGATTGACGGGCCGCGGCAACCTCGCGGGCCGCTGGCACAGCCCCCACCTGACGAGCCGTGGCCTACCAGTCGTGGATGGTCCCGTCCTTGAGCCGGTTGAAGGGGAGATACGCGGGCGTGTAGGGGTGCGCTGCGGCGGCGTCCAGATCCAGTTCGACGCCGAGTCCCGGCTGCTCGCCCGGGTGCAGGTAGCCGTCCGTGAAGGAGAACGACTGCTGGAAAACCTCGTTGGTGAGGTCTCCATGGCGCATATATTCCTGGATCCCGAAGTTGTGGATCGCCAGGTCAAGGTGCAGTACCGCAGCCATTCCGACAGGGGAAATGTCGGTGGGCCCGTGGATGCCCGACTTGATCTGGTACTGCGCCGCATAGTCGAGGATCTTTTTCATGGCGCTGATCCCGCCCGTGTGGGTGACGGCCGAGCGGACGTAGTCGATCAGCTGCTCACGGATCAGGGTCTGGTAATCGAACACCGTGTTGAACACCTCGCCGATGGCCAGCGGTGTGGTGGTGTGCTGCCGGACCAGCCGCAGCGCATCCTGGTTCTCCGCGGGCGTGCAGTCCTCCAGCCAGAACAGGTCATACGGTTCCAGCGACTTGCCCAGCCGCGCAGCCTCGATCGGTGTCATCCGGTGATGGCCGTCATGCAGCAGCGGTAGTTCCGGCCCGAACTCGGCCCGGACCGCCTCAAACACGGTCGGGATGTGCCGCAGGTAGGCGCGGGTATCCCAGTCTTCTTCGGCGGGAAGGGCCGCCCGCTGCGCCGGCTCGTAGTCGTACCGGGTGCCGCCGGCGCTGGGCTGCGCCGCCACCCCGTAGACCGCGTCGATGCCGGGCACAGCGGTCTGGATGCGGATGGCCTTGTACCCCAGGTCCAGGTGCTCCCGCACGGAGTCGAGGATCTCGGGAATGTCCCGCCCGCTCGCGTGGCCATACGCGCGGATGCCGTCCCGGGACGCGCCGCCGAGCAGCTGATACAGCGGCATCCCCGCCGCCTTCGCCTTGATATCCCAGAGCGCGACGTCGACCGCGGCGATCGCCGCCATGGTCACCGGCCCGCGGCGCCAGTACGCGCCCCGGTACAGGAACTGCCAGATGTCCTCAATCCGGTGGGCGTCCCGCCCGATCAGCAGCGGCACCACATGATGCTCAAGGTAAGCGGCGGCAGCAAGTTCGCGACCGTTCAGGGTGGCGTCGCCAAGCCCGGTCAGGCCGTCCTCGGTGGTGATCTTCAGGGTGACGAAGTTCCGGTCCGGACTCGACACGATCACTTCTGCGCTCTTGATTTTCACTGACGTCTCCTTGATTCGAACTCCTGTAGATGAACAGGACTGATTAGCGGATGGTGCTGCCGGCGGACTGCGCGACCAGGCTCAATTCGCTGCGGTAGGGCAGGTTTTCCCAGTCTCCGGAACCGGCGACGGCAAACGCCCCGAGCGTGACGCCGCGGAGCAGCCGCCCGGGGATCGGCTCGCCGTCGAGAAAGGCCGAGAGGTAGCCGGCGGTGAATGCGTCCCCGGCGCCCACCGTGTCCACCACCGGGACCGGAAGCGCGGTCTGGTGGGCCGCCGGCGCTCCTGCTATATAGGTGGATGCACCTGCCGCACCCCGTTTGATGATGACCTCCCTGACCCCGCGCCGGTGCAGGCCGGCCACGGCGTCGGTTTCCGACCCCCCAGGTGCCACGGGTGCCACAAGGGCGAGTTCGTCGTCGGAGGCGATGATGAAGTCGGCCAGGTCCGCCAGCGGACCCAAGGTCGCGGCGGCGTCGGAAGCGGTCCATAACTTTGACCGGTAGTTAACGTCAAAACTGACCAGGATGCCTCGGCGCTTCGCTTCACCCGCGGCCCACAGGGTTGCCTCCGCGGCGCTGGCGGACAGCGCCGGAGTGATCCCGGTGAGGTGCAGGATCCGCGGTTGACCGTCGAACGCCGCCCGCAGGTCGTCGATGCACAGCGCCGACCCCGCCGAGCCCGCCCGGTAGTAGGCGGCACGCGACACGTCAGCAATCCGCTTTTCCAGCAGCATCAGGCCTGTGGCGCGCTGGGGGTCGAGGACGACGCCGTCGGTCACCACCGCTTCGGCGCGCAGCGTCCGCAACGCGAAGGTGCCCACCTCATCGGCGCCGAGCCTGCCCATCCAGCTCACCGTGTGGCCGAGCCGGGCGAGGCCGATCGCCACGTTGGTTTCGGCACCGCCGAGCGACATGGTCATCGTTCCCCCGGCCCGCAGCAACCCGGCAGCACGCAGGGATGCCATCGTTTCGCCGAAGGTGACCACCTCCATCGACGGCCCGCCGTCCGTGCCCTCGCTCATCCGGCGACCGCCGCCGCGAGCTCGAGGTATCGCCGGGCCCGGAGGCGTAGTTCAGCGAGGTCCCCGCCCGACGCCGAGTCCCCGACCAGCGGTGAGCCCACTCCGACGGCGACGGCACCGCGCGCCAGATAATCGGCGGCCGCGGCCTCATCCACCCCACCGACGGGGACAAACGGGATCAGCGGGAACGGGTCGCGCAGGGCCGAGAGGTAGCGGGGCCCGCCGAGGGAGGCCGGGAAAAGTTTGATGCCGGTGGCACCCTGGTCCATCGCGGTGAACACCTCAGTGGGAGTCAACGCACCGGCAATGACGGGCAGTTGCAGCTGCACCGCTGCGGCCACCGACGCAGACACGGCCGGGGTCACCACGAACTGCCCGCCGGCAGCGGCCACCCGCTCGGCGTCGTCGACGGTGAGGACCGTTCCGGCCCCAACGGTCGCCCGGTCCCCCACTTCGCGGCGCACCGCGGCGATGACGTCGATCGCGTCAGGGGTGTTCAGCGACACCTCAAGGTGGCGGACCCCTTCATCGACCAGGGCGACGGCGGCGCGGATTGAGGCGTCGCGGTCGGTCCCGCGGATAATGGCCAGCAGGCGGGAGTCGGAGAGTCCTGCAAGAAAGTCAGTCATGGGTGGTCCTTTCGTAGGGCTGAAAGCCGGTTTACCACTCGGCGTAGGAACCGTCGTCGTGCCGCCACACGGGTGAGCGCCAGGCGTGGCCGTTCTTGTCCACCCGGCGGACTGCTGCCTCGTCGATCTCGATTCCCAGACCGGGACCGGTGAGCCGTTCAATGTGGCCGTCCACAAACTTCAGCGGAGTCTTGTCCAGGACATAGTCGAGCACCTCGGCACCCTGGTTGTAGTGGATGCCGATGCTCTGTTCCTGGATTAGGAAGTTGGTGGTGGCGAACCCCACCTGCAGGCAGGCGGCGAGCGCCAGCGGTCCCAGCGGACAGTGCGGCGCCAGCTGCACGTCGTAGATTTCGGCGAGGGAAGCGATTTTGCGGACCTCGGTGATACCGCCGGCGTGGGACAGATCAGGTTGCGCTACGGCGATCCCCGCCTGCAGCACCGGGAGGAATTCCTGCCGGTTGTAGAGCCGCTCCCCGGTGGCGATCGGGATGCTGGTGGAGCTGGTGAGGCCGCCGATCAGGTGTGAGTTTTCCGGCACCGTTGGCTCCTCGAGAAAGAACGGGTGCAACGGTTCCAGCAGGGGCGCGACCCGCCGGGTGTTGGCGAGGGTGAACCGGCCGTGAAAGTCGACGGCGACGTCGCGGTGCGGGCCGAGCACCTCACGGGCCGCGGCGACGCGCTCCACGACGGCGTCAATTTCAGCGACGCTGCCGAGCGGGCTCATCCTGCCGCTGGCGTTCATTTTCACGGCGGTCAGTCCCACCTCGAGCTGGGCGGAGATGGAGTCGGCCACCTCGGCGGGTTCGTCGCCGCCCACCCAGCCGTACATCCTGACCCGGTCGCGGACGTGCCCGCCGAGCAGCTGGTGCACCGGCACGCCGAGCGACTTCCCGGCGATATCCCACAGCGCCTGGTCCAGGCCGGCGACGGCGCTGGCCAGGATGGCTCCGCCACGGTAGAAGGACCCCTTGGTCATGACCTGCCAGTGGTCCTCGATCCGCAGCGGGTCGGCGCCGATCAGCAGTTCGGAGAGCTGCTCGACGGCGGTCCGCACCGTCTCGGACCGCCCCTCCACCACGGGCTCACCCCACCCGACGATGCCGCTGTCCGTTTCCACCCTGACAAAAAGCCAGCGCGGTGGGACAAGGAAGGTTTCAATCCTGCTAATGCGCATGAATGGAGCTTTCGGAGAGGTACGCGAGAATGTGGTCAACCATGGCCTGCGGCGGGTCGGAGATGTCGACGGTGAGTCCCCGTTCGTCGTCGCCCAGGGTCTGCAGGCTCTCGTACTGGGAGGCGAGCAGCGACGGCGGCATGTACTCGTGCTCGCGCGCCGAGATCCGCGCTGCCACCAGCTCCATCGTCCCGTGCGGGTGCACCACCACCAGGTCCGGCGCGTGGCCGCGGAGCAGGTCCCGGTAGGCGTGCTTCAGGGCGGAGCAGGCGACGACGACGCCGTCTTCCCGCCCCTCGGCCAGCACCGTGCCGATCGTGTGCAGCCAGGGCAGCCGGTTGTCGTCGGTCAACGGGGTGCCGGCAGCCATCAGGGCTTTGTTGTCATCGGGGTGCAGGTCGTCGCCGTCGACGAAGCTGACGCCGAGGCGTTCGGCGAGCAGGGCCCCGATGGTGCTCTTCCCAGAGCCCTGCACCCCCATGACCACGATCGGCGGGGTTGATGTGTGTGCCATGGTCTAGCCCTTGGTTGCGCCGGCGGTGAGGCCGGAGACGATGTACTTCTGGGTGAACAGGGCGATCACCATGATCGGGATGGTGACCACCACTGAGGCGGCCATCAGTCCTCCCCAGTCGATGCTGGCGTAGGCAACAAAGTTGAAGATGGCCACGGGCAGGGTCTTCGTCTCGGCGCCGGAGAGCACCAGGGCGAACATGAAGTTGTTCCACGAGAAGATGAAGGACAGGATGCCGGCCGTCGCCACGCCCCCGATGGACAGGGGCAGGGTGATCCGCAGGAAGGCGCCGATGTGGGTGAGCCCATCCACCCGGGCGGCCTCTTCGAGTTCGAGGGGCATCGAATCGTAGTAGGACATCATGATGTACACGATCAGCGGCAACGCCACGAACATGTGCGACAGGATCAGCACCCCGTACCCGCCCACCATTGACAGGTTGGAGAACACGTAGTACCAGGGCACCAGCAGGCTGACGCCCGGGATGATCCGGGCCATCAGAACCACCAGTGCGGACCGGCGCATCGCGAACCGGCTCATGGAATAGGCAGCAGGAACGCCGATGATCAGGGACAGCGCGGTTGACGCGAACGCCACCCAGAAGCTGTTGAACACAAACGAGAAGTAGTTGTTGCGGCCCAGCACGGTCTCGTAGTTGGCGGCGGTGGGGGTGAAGATCAGGGTCTTGGACGCGTCGTAGATGTCCACGTTGGTCTTCAGGGAGGCAAGGAACATCCAGACCAGCGGGGCAATGAACGCCAGGACCACGAGGGTCAGCGCTGCGACGCGGAAGATCTTGTAGCCCTGCCGGCGCAGTGGCTTCTTCCGGCGCTTCGGGATACCGGTGGGCTGGGTGCTGCCCTGGCTCAGGTGGGGGGCGATCGTGCTCATGAGCTACACGTCCTTCCGGCGGCGGGTCAGAACCCACATGGCGCCGATGATGATGAGGAAGAAGAGGATCAGGACGGTGGAGGACAACCCGTAGTCGTTGTAGTCGAAGCTGAGCCCGTAGGCGTAGATGTTCAGCGTCTCCACCTCGTTGAAGGATCCACCGCCGCGGCCCTTGGTGGCGTACAGCAGGTCGAAGGTCTTCAGGGCGTCGATGCTCCGCAGGAGGACGGCGACAATGATGGTGGGCATCAGCAGCGGGACGGTGACGTAGCGGAACCGCTGCCACGCGTTGGCGCCGTCGATCCGGGCCGCTTCGTCGGGCTCCTCCGACAGGGAGGTGAGACCGGCGAGCAGGATGATGACCACCATGGGGGTCCACTGCCAGATGTCGATGAAGATCACCGTGGGCAGGGCGGTCGCCTGGCCGGATAGCCACGGCTGGGGCGGGATGCCCACGAAACCGAGGACCTGGTTGGCGAAGCCGATGTTCGGATCAAAGATCAGCCGCCACATCATGCCGACGGCAACCGGGGTGGCGACCAGGGGCAGGAGGATGGCCACCCGGACCCACTTCTCACCCTTGAACGGGCGCCACAACAGGAGCGCGATACCCATGCCGAGGACCATCTGGACGGCGAGCGCCACCGAGGTGAAGGCGAAGGTGCGCCCGACGGCGGGCCAGAAGCGTTCGGTGTCGGTCAGCACTTCGGCGTAGTTGGCAAACCCGATGAAGTCGGACTCGGCGCGGACCGACCCCGAGGAGTCGGTCAGGCTCAGGTACATCGTCCAACCGAGCGGAAAGATGATGAGGATGCCGACAAAGATCATGGCCGGCGCTGCGAACAGCCACTTGCGGTGATTGTTGGCCCAGTCGGAGTAGGCCTTGTAGCGGGTGTTTCCCGGCCTACGGTCCTTCGGCGGGTTGATCCTCGGTGGGGAGGCGACAGTCATGGTCAACGTCCTTGTTGCAGGAAGTGCAATGGTTGCATTCTTGGTGGGGTGGAGCGCGTGAGGGTGCTGGTTGCGCCGCCCGGCGGAGGTGGTCCCCACCGGGCGGCGCCGCATCGCAGGCGGCTACGGGAGCCGCCGTCGAACGCTATTCGCGTTCGTCGTCCAGGAAGGCCTGGAAGGACTCGCTAGCAGCGTCAGCCGCCGCGTCGACGTCGCCGCCGGTGATGCCGATGACGATCGGATCGCCCACCACTTCACGGGCTTCAGCAACGTTGATCACGAGCGGACGGTCGTAGCCGACGCCGTTTTCGGCGCTGGCTTCGATGGCTGCAGCAAGATCCTCGGGGTAGGTCGAGGTGCCCTCAGGGTCGGCCCAGACCGAGGTGCGTGGACCCGGGACGCCTTCCTGCTGGATTTCGAGGACCATTTCCTTGCTGGTGGCCCATTCGAGGAACTTCCAGGCGTTGTCCTGGTTGTTCGACGCCTCGTTGATGCCGAGGCCCCACGATGGCACGTTGTAGGGCTTGGAACCGGCGGGGCCTGCAGGCAGTGGAGCGAAGCCGACGTTCTCGGCTACCTGCGAGTTCGCTGGGTCTGTGGCGTTCTGGTAAAGGCTGTCAGCCTCGGTGTAGAAGGCCGCACCGCCCTGGGTGAAGATGGCCATCGCCTCGGGCCAGCTCATGTCGGTGCTGACATTCTCGGGACCGTACTGGTTGATCATGCGGCCGTAGTACTCGTACGCTTCCTTGGCTTCCGGTGAGGAGATGGCCGAGTTGCCTTCCTCATCGATGAAGTCGCCGCCAAAGCTGTAGAGGAAGCTGGAGAACTGGGTGACGGCCGGTGACTTGCCGGTGCGGGCAACGAAACCTGCAACATCGGGGTTCTCTTCGCTGATCTGCTGGGCAGCCGCTTCGAGTTCCTCAAGGGTCTCGGGGACCTCAAGGCCCGCTTCCTCCAGGAGGTCGGTGCGGTAGTACAGCACTTCGCGCTCGGTGATGGTCGGGATGCCGACCACCTTGTCCTCGAAGGTCGTGGAGTCGACGGGGCCGCTCTGGAAGTCGGCCCATTCCCACTCCGAGTTGGCTTCGACGCGCTCGGTCAGGTCCGCGAGGTAGCCGTTCTGGGCGAACAGCTTGCCCTCCTGCAGCGGCCGGTACATCATGACGTCGATCTCGTCGGTGCCCGCGTTGAGCTGCACGTTGTACTGGGCTGAAAGCTGGTCCTCGCCGAGCTGCGTGAGCTCGACCGTCAGACCGGTTTCTTCCTCGAATTCGGGGATGGCCTCAATGATTTTGTCGGTCCACACGTGATTGGCGAGGGTGACCCGCAGAGTGTCGGAAGCTTCGTCGCCGCCACCTCCGCCGCATGCTGCAAGGGTTCCGCCCAGCAATGCCGTGACCGCCAGTCCGGCTACCCGCATAGTTTTGCGCTGCACTGTTGCTCCAGTTCTCTTCGTTGAGGACACCCGCGTTGACCGGGGCCAGGAGTAGATGATCGGTTTACATCTGCTATAAACCACGATAGTAGTGACAAAGATCATACTTATGCAACCCCGTGACCCCATTGGGATGCTCTTGATACGCTTCACTTCATGCGGCCAACCGATCCCCTCTCCCCTGGTGCTGTGCCCCCCGGCCTGCACGCATCGGTCATTGACCAGATGGGACTGGCCATCGGCGCGGGCGAGTGGGCCGCGGGATCGGTGATGCGGATCGAGGAACTCGAGGAGCGCTACGGCGTCTCCCGGTCGGTCATCCGCGAGGTGTTGCGCGTCCTCGCGTCGATGGGCATGGTCGAATCCCGCCGCCGGGTGGGCGTCCAGGTGCTCCCCGCCACCGAATGGAACCTTTACGACCGCCAGGTCATCAGGTGGCGGCTCGCGTCACCGGGTCGGGTGGCCCAGCTGCGGTCCCTGACCGAACTGCGCACCGCCATCGAACCGCAGGCAGCCCGGTTGGCCGCTCTGCGGGCGCCGCTGGCCGACGCCAGCGAGCTCATGGGGCTGGCCGGCAAGCTGTGGGCCGCCGGCCAGGACGGCGACACCGACCTGTTCCTGACCCTCGACATCCAGTTCCATCGCCTCGTCCTATCCAGTTCGGGCAACGAGATGTTCGGCAAACTCAACTCCCTGGTCGCCGAGGTCCTCACCGGGCGAACCCACTACGGACTGATGCCCGAACACCCGCACGAGGAAGCCCTCCAGATGCACGTCGACGTCGCCAGCGCCATCCAGCGCGGCAACCCGGTGGATGCCCACCAGTCGATGCTCGCCATCATGGAACGCGCCATGACCGAGATGAGCACGCTGTGGAACGAAGCGGCGCACAAGTAGGATCAGCCGCGTCACACTGAGCCAAAAAGGAGATCCGAAATGGAACTGCTGCGACTGGGCGAGCCCGGCCAGGAAATCCCGGTGGTGCGCGTAGGCGGCACCACCTTCGACCTGCGGGGGCTGACCACCGACATCACCGGAGCCTTCCTCGGCGCCGACGGGATCCAGCGGGTGCGCGACGCCCTCGCCGCGGGTGAGCTGCCGGAGCTCAAACATGCTGCTTCCCTCCGGGTAGGTGCGCCACTGACCGGCATCGGCGCCGTCGTCTGCATCGGACAAAATTACGCCGCGCATGCTGCGGAGACCGGCGACCTCCCGCCGAAGGCACCCATCATCTTCTTCAAGCATCCCAACACGGTGGTCGGTGCGTACGACGACGTCGTCATCCCCCCGGGCGCGCAGAAGGTGGACTGGGAGGTGGAACTGGCCGTGGTGATCGGCAAACGGGCCTCCTATCTGGCCAGCGCCGAGGAGGCCCTCGACTGCATCGCCGGGTTCACGATCAGCAACGATGTCTCGGAACGTGACTACCAGATGGGCCACTCCGGCGGTCAATGGTCCAAGGGCAAATGTGCTCCGACCTTCAACCCGCTGGGTCCCGCCCTGGTGCCCGCCGCGGAGGTGACGGACCCGCAGGCCCTGCGGCTGTACTCAGCGGTGAACGGCGAGCCCCGGCAGGATTCCACCACGGCGGACATGGTGTTCGGTGTCGGCGAGATCATTAGGGATCTCTCCCAGTATCTGGCACTGGATCCGGGCGACGTGGTGAACACCGGCACCCCCGAGGGCGTTGCCCTCTCCGGCCGCTTCCCCTACCTGAGCGTCGGGGACACCATGACGCTCGGGATTAAGGGTCTCGGCGAGCAACAACAACGCCTAGTCGGATCCTGAATTTTCCCGCCGGAACAGCTCCCAGGGCGTAAAATTGGAGGTTACAGAGATGAAGGAGGACCACCCGTAACCCACCCATTGCAGCGTCAGCTGATGCTGCCCGAGCAAGGAGAACTGTGATGGATAAAAACCCGGAGGACCCACAGGTAGTCGTCGGAGTCGACGGCTCGGGGCCCTCCATTCTTGCCTTAAGGCTCGCCGCTGCGTTGGCTCCGGCCCTTGGCGCCCGGGTACACGCCGTCGCCTGCTGGGATTACCCCAAAATGTATGAGGAATACCTGCTACCGGACCCCCAAGCCTTCAAATTGGCAGCAACCAGCCACCTCGGCGCAGCCATCCAGGAGGCCTACGGTGAAGAGCCGCCTCCGGGCCTGACCAGCGACGTGGTGCGCGGACAAGCATCGACCCAGCTCGTTGCAGCGGGTGCGACGGCGCAACTGCTCATCGTAGGCCGGCGCGGCCACGGCGGCCTCCGCGGGTTACACCTGGGGTCAGTGAGCAACGCCTGCGTGGCCCACGCCGCGTGCCCGGTGCTGGTGGTGCACGACGATGGGAAACCGCAGGCCCACCACAGGTGGCGGGACCGTTACCGCGAGAACCGCCCCCTGGAGCCCTATGACCTGCTCTGACAAAAAGTCCAGGAGCTAACCAGCCCGCGTCGTGATGTAATGCAGGGGGTGACACCGCGCTGGTGGGGGATTCGCCGCTGCGTGACCCGAGTTTCGTCAGAGAGGACGAAGATGACTGACTCACGGCTGGGGCTGGATCCGCTGCTGCACGACACCTGGCGTGCAGATGGGGCGCAGCAGCGATTGGAAACGGTGGCCAATCTGGCGCGCGACCTTGCTGGCAGGTTCGAGCTGCAACCGCTCCTTGAACGAATTCTCCGGCACGCGGCAACGCTGCTGGGCTGCGAATCCGGGTCCCTCTCCCTCGTCAACGAAGCCAGCGGAACCTACGCGAAGAAGGTGGACTTCGGCGTCGGCTGCCAGGAAGGGCAGACGTTCTCGCTGGACGAAGGCGTCACCGGCCAGGTGGTCCGCGGGCGATCCACGGTGATCCTGCGAACCTACAGCGAAGTGGCCAAGGGCCACATCTCCCCCGACGATCCGCGGTGGAACTGCGCCGTCATTGGAGTGCCCATCCAATGGGATGAACGGGTGATTGGCACCTGCATCATCTTCGGGGCCAACCCTGAGCGGGTGTTTACCCCCGACGACGCCGCACTGGCTGAGCTGTTCGCGAGCCACGCGGCAATCGCGTTGAAGAACTCTGAGCTGCACGCCATCGCGTCCGAGCGCGAACAGGAGGCGGCGATCGGCGCTGAACGCGAACGGGCGGTCCGGGACGTTCACGAAACCATCGGCCGGTCCCTCGCGACCCTCCTCCTCAGCCTGGACGACGCCGACAAAGCAGTCCGGCAGGATGGCCTCGAAACCGCCGCGTTGCAACACCTTGGAACCGCCCGGAATATCGCCCACGACGCCCTCGCCGAAACCCGCCGCACTGTGCTGGGGATGGGCCCGGCGTCGCTCGCGGGCCGGGACCTCGACGTGGCGGTCGCCGCGGAACTGACCTGGGTCGAATCAATGGGGGCCGCGGAAACCCAGCTCACCGTCATTGGGACTCCCCGTGCGCTCGCGCCCGAGATCGAGCACCAGGCGTTCAAGATCATCCAGGAAGCGCTGGGCAACGTAGTGACGCACTCGCGGGCCACGAGCGTGCGGGTGGGGTTGGTGTATGACACTGATTCACTGGCCGTCCTGGTGGAGGACAACGGGCGTGGATTCGATCTGGCCGCCACCCACGGGGACCATTCCGCCGTGCCGTCCGGATGCCTGGGGCTGCATGGGATGACCTCGCGGGCCGTCCATCTGGGCGGGGACCTGCACATTGACACCATGCCGGGCTGGGGCACCAAGGTGCAGGCCACCCTCCCGGACAAGGTTCCGGAGCGGGGCGGGCACCCGCAATCGCGGTGGAAGGTGCTGATCGGCAATGACAAGCCCCTGATCAGCGCCGGGCTGGTCAGGCTGCTCCAGCTCAGCGAGCCGGCCGTGCAGATTGCCGCCGAGGTCAGCGCGCCAGCGCAACTGCTTGATGCTTACGAGCTGCTGCGCCCTGATGTCCTGGTGGTTGATCTGGACATGATCCAGACCTCAGCGCCAGGACTGCTGGCCCAGGTCAGGGAGCTCGACCCCTACGCGGCCATCGTGGTGCTCACGGACAATCCCACGGTGGACCAGGTGCGCTCCGCCAAGCAGGCCGGGGTCCGCGGGTTCATCAACCGCGCGGCCGACGGCGAAGCGATCGCCCGCGTCATCGTGGCGGCCGGACAGGGGCAGGCCCTGGTGGAAGGCGACATTTTCGACTCCCTGATGGCAGCCACGCCGGACGGCTCCACGCACGATAACTTCACCGTGCGGGAGCGCCAGGTCCGCGACATGGTCCTTCAGGGCATGGCCGACAAGCAGATTGCCCGCGAGCTGCAGATCTCGGCGAAGACCGTTGAGAAACACGTCGGTTCCCTGCTCCGGAAGACCGGTGCCCGCAACCGGACCATGCTGGTCAGCATGAACGGCGCCGCCTAGAACACCCGCATCGCAATCTCGGCCGGGTCGTTGAGCAGCGACTCGATCTCGTCGTCGAGCCGGACCAGGGTGATCGAAGCGCCGGCCATGTCGAGTGACGTGCAGTACTCCCCGACATAGCTGCGTCCGACGGTGATGCCCTTCGCCGCGAGCTGCTTGTGAGCCTGCCCGTACAGGAGGTAGAGCTCGCTGATGGGGGTGCCGCCAAGGCCGTTCACCATCAGAGCCACCCGGTCGCCGTCCTTGAACGGCAGGTCGTTGACCACCGGCTCCAGGATTTCGTCGACGATGTCATTGGCCGGCATCATCTTGGCCCGCCGCCGGCCCGGTTCGCCGTGGATGCCCACACCGACTTCGATCTCGTCCTCGCCCAGCTCAAAGAGGGGGCTTCCCTTCGCCGGTGGGGTGCAGGCAGTCAGCGCGACGCCCATGGTGCGGGTCACTGAGTTCACCTTCTCGCCCACCCGGATCACCTCGTCGAGGTCAGCTCCCCGCTCGGCCGCCGCTGCGACAGCCTTGATCACGAAGAAGTTACCGGCAACACCGCGTCGGCCGATCGTGTACGTGGAGTCCTGCACCGACACGTCGTCGTCGATGAACAGGGTCTTCACGTTCACGCCCTCAGCGGCGGCCATTTCCTGGGCCATGTCGAAGACCATCTTGTCGCCGGTGTAGTTGTTCACCAGTAGCAGCACGCCTTTCGGGGAGGCCAGCAGTTTGGTGGTTTCGAAGACGTAGTCGAACGGTGGTGCGGCGAAGACGTCACCCGGGCAGGCGGCGTCGAGCATCCCCTTGCCCACGGCCATCACGTGCGCCGGTTCGTGGCCGGACCCCGACCCCTGGACGATCGACACCTTGTTCTCGTTGGGGCTGTCGGACCGCATGATCAGGTTGTATTCCGGGACGTACCGCAGGGTGTCGGGGTTGGCCAGGGCCAGGCCTTCGAGCATCTCGGGGACGAACTGTTTGGGGTCATTGACGAACTTTTTCATGAGGGCTCCACATCGTTGTGTTGATTGGCAGGTCAAGGAAAAGGGGCTAGCGTGCCGCCCATTCAGAGGTCAGTCGTTCGATCATGATGGCCACGGCCACCGCGCCGGCGTCGGGAGAGCCGATGCTTCTTTTCCCGCTGTAGCTGGCCCGCCCCCGCCTGGCCTCCAGCGAGCTGGTGGCGTCGGCGGCGGCCCGGGCCGTGTCGCAGAAGACTTTCAGGCAGCCAGCGGCGTCGGTTCCCTTGCCGAGTTCGCGTTCCAGCTCGTCGGTCGCGGGGACGATCGCGTCGAGGAGGGTCTTGTCACCCAGTTCGGCGCTGCCGCGTGCCTTGATGCCGTCGGTCGCGGCGCGCAGCATGGCGACGACCGTTGCGCCGTCCATGATGCCGGACGCTTTCGCTGCCGCTGATGCCCTGAGGAACGCCGTCCCCCAGAGTGGGCCGGAGGTGCCGCCGATGCGGCTGGAGATGGCCAGGGCTATCTGCTGCAGGAAGGTGGCGGGGTCGTCGCGTTTGAAGGTGTCCCAATCGGCAAGGACCTTTTCGAAGCCGCGGGCCAGGGAATAGCCCAGGTCGCCGTCGCCGACGACGGCGTCAAGGTCGCCGAATTCCTTCTCCTTGTCCACTGCCGTCTGAGCGATGGAGCGGACCACAAACTCGACATTCTCGAGGTCGGTGGATGTCATGATGCCTCCGGACTGGTTGTGACGGACGGAGAGTCCAGTAGCTGCAGCAGGGTGGTGAGGGTGACGACGCCGGCCACCTCAACGCCGAGCGGGTTGGCCAGCACCTCGGCGGCCTCGCCGGGGTCCCCCAGCGAGGCAACCACCAGGGAAGCACCGGTAAAGTCCTCTTCCCGGGTGAAACCGCTGACGGTCACCACCGTACGCAGGCCGGCGGCGACGGCGGCGCGCAGCCCGTTCGAGCTGTCTTCGACCACCACGGCGTCGTCAGTGCTCAGACCGAGTTCCCTGAGCGCGAGCAGGTAGATGTCCGGGGCCGGCTTCTTCCGGGGCACCACATCGCCGGCGAACACGGCGAAGTGTGCGGCGAGGTCCTCTCTGACGGCGTGAGTCAGCACGGCCCGAACCGCGGGTTCCGCCGAGGTAGAGGCAACGGCGAGGCCCCACCCGGCGTCGTGCGCCTCCTGCACCAGTCGGGCGATTCCTGGCCGCGCCGGCATCACACCGCCGTCCACCAAGTCGGTGTAGATGGCAGTTTTTCGTTTGTGCCAGGCGAGGATGGCAGCGTCCTTGGCGGCGTCGTCGTGCAGTCCCAGCTGGGCGCTCACGTCGTCGGTGAGGATGCTGCGCATACGTTCCTTACCGCCGCCGATCTTCACCTTCTCCGCATAGTCCTCGACGCTCCACTGCACGGGCACCGAGAATTCCTCGAACGTGCTGTTGAAAGCCGGGAGGTGACCAAACTGCTCGGTGTCGGCGAGCACACCGTCGCAATCGAAGATCAGGGTGGGCATGGTCGGCTACCTGCCCTTCCCGGCGCTGCCGAACTGTTCGGCCAGTTCTTTGACCATGTCGATCACATCGCCGCGGGTGTGCTTGAACAACGACGGCGGGTCCCACTTGCTGTTCTGTTCGGCCTGTTTCAGGAAGGCCAGGTGGGACTTCATGAACGTTTCCTTCAGCGCCGTAGAGATGTTGACTTTGGCACAGCCGCGGGCAATCAGGTCCTGAAACTGTTCGGGGCTGAGCCCGCTGCCGCCGTGCAGTGCGATGGGGATGGACCGTGCCTTAACAATTTCGGTCACCCGGTTGGCGTCCAGGACCGGTGCGGCCTTGTAGGTGCCGTGGGCGTTGCCGATCGAGGGGGCAAAAACGTCAATCCCCGTGGCGTCGATGAAAGTCAGCGCGGTTTCGAGGCTCTGCTGTTTGGAGACCTCATCCGAACCGTGGTCATCCTCGACGCCTGTGATCGCCTCGATTTCGCCTTCCACCTGGGCGCCGTAGCTGCGTGCCTCGCGGACCACCTCAATGGTTTGTCGTTGGTTTTCCTCGACCGGGAGGGCTGACGCGTCGAACAGTACCGAGTTCCAGCCAGCCTTCAGGCATTCGGTGACCACGTCGCGGTCGGGGCAGTGGTCGAGGTGGAGGGTGACCGGCACCTCGATCCCGCGCGTCATCGACTCCCACATCTCGAAGAGGACCCGGGAGCCGATGCTGCGGACCGTCTTGACCGACGTCTGAAGGATCACGGGGGAATTGCATTCCACCGCACCGGCGAGCACCGCCTCCATGGTCAGGTCGTTGAAAATATTGATCGCCGGCACCCCGTAGCGCGCGGCAAACGCCGGATCGACAATGTCCTTCAAGGGCACAACACCCACGGCAAACCTCCTTGTTGGCTGATCCCACGGTAGGCGAGAACCCCGCCCGTGGGTATGAGGGAACACCCTCCCCCACATGGGGGTAATCACTACTTGGCAAGCCGCCCGATGCCAGTCACGCTGTCCAGAGCACAGAGCTGTGCTGACCCACGTTGAGGAAGAGGAAGCTCATGGCAACTGGAACCGTGTTGGAGACTGTCACCCTTGAAGAGGCCCGCCGCGTGATTGACGCCGCCGCCGGGAAGGCGAGCGAGATTGGCCAGCCCATGGACATCGCCGTGGTTGATGCCGGCGGCAACCTGAAGTCCCATGTCCGGATGGACGGAGCGAATATCGGCAGCATCACCATTGCGATCAACAAGGCCTACACCGCCATCGCCTTCCAGTGCGAGACCAGCGACCTCCAGGGGATGACCCGACCGGACGGTCCGATCTACGGCCTGAACGACGCGCACGGCGGCCGTCTGGTCGTCTTTCCGGGTGGCATTCCGCTGGTGCGCGACGGGAGCATCGTCGGTGCTATCGGTGTGTCGACGGGTTCGATCGAACAGGATCAGCTGGTGGCCGAGGCGGGCGCTGCGGCGTTCGCTGGCGTAATGGTGGCCTGACTCTGTTCCGTTTCGCCTTCGCCTCGGGGATTGAGTACAGGGCGTCGCATTGGGGCCGAGTTTAGTCAGCCAGGACCCTCGCCATCAGGGCCGGATCGACGGAGCCCCCCGAGACGATCGCGGCGACGGTTGCCCCGCGCGGCGCCAGGTCATGCATCCAGGCTGCGGTAGCGACGGCTCCCGACGGCTCGGCGACGAGGCGGCCCTCCACCGCAATGTGACGCACCGCGGTGAGGATCTGCTCTTCGGAGACCGTGACGACGTCGTCGACGTAGCGTCTGATGTGTTCCCAGGGGTGGACGCCGACGGCGGGCGTGCGCAGGCCGTCCGCCACTGTGCGGTAGGTGAGTGTGGTGTCCCACGTGATCCGGCGCTGCTCGCGCAGGCTTTCGGCGGCGTCTGCTGCGAATTCGGGTTCGACGCCGATCACCTGGATCTCGGGGCGCAGGGACTTGATGGCGGTGGCAATCCCGGAGATCAACCCGCCACCGGAAATGGGGACGAGGACGACGTCGACGTCGGGGAGTTGCTCGATAAGCTCCAACCCGACGGTGCCTTGGCCTGCGATGATCCGGAGGTCGTCGTAGGGCGGCACCTCGACGTAGCCGTGTTCGGCGGCGAGTTCGAGCGTCCGGCTGTCCCGTTCGGTGGCCGGGACCAGCACCACCTCGGCGCCGAGTGCCCGGACGGCGGCGACTTTGGTGGGCGGGGCGGCGTCGGGCATCACGATGACGGCATGCAGGTCGAGCCGCTTGGCGAGCCAGGCGACGGCGCGGGCATGGTTGCCTGAGGATTGGGCGATGATGCCGCGGTCGCGGGATTCATCGAGCACCTGGGAGATGGTGTTGTAGGCGCCGCGGAGCTTGAAGGCTCCGGTCGGCTGGAGGGATTCGGCTTTCAGGTGCAGGATGTCGGACGGTCGATCCGGGTGTGGCAGCGCGATGATCGGGGTACGTAGCACCAGGTCCTGGATCCGCTCGGCGGCGGCCCTGATGTCGTCGAGGGTGACGAGCTGGGTGTCGGTACTCGCTGTTGACTGATCCGCGGTCGCGTAGGCGTTATCCATACGTGGATCCTACGTGGTGGCCCTGCCGTGGCAATCACTTGCAGGTCGGCCAAGCGAATCCCCCGGTAGATGGTTGTCTGCGCAGTCTATCGACGACCCGCCCAGTAACCGGTGGGTATGCAACGTGCGCCTGATGTTTCCCACCCGGGATAGCGCCCCCAGTTCAGGGGCTTGCGGTCCAGGGTCTTCACCCACCATGATTGCATAGCGCATCAGCGCTAAATGTTCGTCGGCGGTTGGGCGCTCGCGGACAACCAGCGTCTGCGTCCCTCGCCGCAGGAAGAATTCCACGTGCTGCATTTCCCGTCCTCAAACACCGCCGCACACCGGCCAGCGACAGCCGATGTTGCACAGCTGGACGAGCTTCTTGATGACTCTGTGTGGGCCTTCAGCAACTGCAGGGTGGACGCGCCGGGGAAGCCGGTCGCCGAAGTCGACTGGCTCTTCTACAACACCAGGCGCGGCGATTTCACCGTCTCGGAGTGGAAAGGCTTTCATTCGCCGGTCGCCTCGGTGAAAGACACCGGCGTACCGTGGATCCTCGCTGATGGATCGGAAGCAGCCAACCCGATCGAGCAGGTGGCACGGCAACATGAAGCTGTGCGCGCCGTGCTTCGAAGTTCGGTGCGACAGCAATTCTTCCCGACCGTTCCAGCCCTGGACATGACGCTTCAACAGTGCGTGTACGCTCCGCAGATCGGGCCGGAAACCACCCGCGAGCGTCTGCGCTTCGGGAGGGTGCACGGCTCACTGGCTGATCTTGCGCAAAGCCTACGGGAGAACCGGACTATCCCGGTTCCGCTACACGTGGCCGACCCGGCGGCTCACCTTGACCTCGCCGACGCGCTGGCAGCACTGTTTCGCTGCACAGTCTCCCGAGCGGCGCGCCGGAAGCTAGCCCCGTCACCCGTCAGCCAAATGGAAGATAGCGCCCAGCGCATCGTCGACATCCACCTCCAGCTCTCAAATCTCCATAGCGAACTGGCTCGCCTGATGATGAAGCAGCCCGTTGAAGTGAAGCCAGCGGCCCCCAAGCAGCCCGTAAAAGCCCCTAGAATCACCGAAATCGAGGTCATGAAGACCCACCTCGACAAGTATCTAAAGAACGCTGGCGATGACCCGCAGTCCGTGGTCAAAGGTCTTAGCCGGGCCTGGAACGCGGCCCTGCGTGACCCGAACATGCATCGTGATGGTGCTGTGAACCAGACCGTGTTCGGATCGGCGGCGACCTCGCGGGTGAAGCATCTCGGTTCCCTCAAGGAACTACTTGGCAGCAGCGTCCCCACCTGGTGCCTTGAGCAGGCCCTCTCAGCAGGACTGAGCGCGAAACCGGATCCCAGGCGTTCCTCGCACCTCTTGGTGTCCAGGACCTGACTCCGCCCAGCGAACCCCGCGCTATCGTCACATCTTGACGGAAGCGGCCGCGTCCGATTCAATCTGATGACACCCTAGTGACACGAGTCACTAACCAACTGACCCCTCAACGGAGAGAATCGTCTGCTCATGTCTCCTCTGCCCCCCACACCCCATCAGTCCTCCCCTCCCCCGACGACCGGGCGCCGCAAGGCTGCCCTTCCCGCCCTTCTGGCGGTGGGCCTGACCGCCGCCCTGCTCGTGGCACCCGGCGCTGCTGCGGTCGCCGCCCCCGCCCCCGCCGCGGAAACCAAGGCCAACCACCAACCGGCCGTGCCGGATCTTGGCCCCAATGTGACGGTCTTTTCGCCCACCATGCCCGTCGAGGACATTCAGGCGAAGGTCGACGCCGTCAACGCCCGCCAGATCGACGACGAAATGGGCACCAACCGCCAGTCGTTACTCTTCCTCCCTGGCACCTACGGGACAGACGAGAAGCCACTGCAGTTCAAAGTGGGCTACTACACGGAGGTCGCCGGGCTCGGTGAGTCACCGACCGATGTCACGATCAACGGCAAAATCGAGGTCTACAACCGTTGCCTTGAAAACAACGGCACGAGTAACTGCATCGCGCTGAACAACTTCTGGCGCACCCTCTCCAACCTGACGATCCAGGTGAACGGCGCCGGTCAGGATGGCTGCCGGCAATCAGCAAACTTCTGGGCTGTCTCGCAGGCCGTCTCACTGCGCCGGGTAAACGTCACCGGCGGAACACTTTCGCTGATGGACTACTGCACCGCCGGACCCCAGTTTGCCAGCGGCGGGTACATGGCCGATTCGAAGGCCGGTGACATCATCAACGGTTCCCAGCAGCAGTGGTTTACGCGCAACAGCACTATAGGCTCCTGGTCCAACGGCGTGTGGAATGCCGTGTTCGCCGGTGTCGATGGCGCCCCGGCGGACACCACCTTCCCCACTCCCCCCTACACCACTCTCGAGGAAACCCCGGTCAGCCGCGAGAAGCCCTACCTTTTCGTTGACGACAAGGGCGGCTACAACGTGCGGGTCCCCTCCGCGCAAGTGAACTCGCGCGGAATTTCCTGGGAGGACGGCGTCACCGAGGGCCGGACTATCCAGCTCAAGGACTTCTTCATCGCCGATCCGTCGGACTCCGTCCAGACCATCAACAGCCAGCTCGCGCGCGGCAAGCACCTCCTGCTGACCCCCGGGGTGTACGGCATCGATAGCACTATTGCGATCAAACGGGCCAACACGGTTGTCTTGGGCATGGGCCATGCAACCCTGACCGCGGTGGACGGCGCAACGCCGATGCGCGTAGCCGATGTGTCCGGCGTCGTCCTTGCGGGTGTCACCATCGACGGTGGCGAGGTCAATTCGCCCCTGCTGCTCCAGATCGGCACGAAGAACGGGAATAGCAGCGGCAAGAAGAACGATCCTCTCAACCCCACGACGCTGAGCGATGTGTACTTCCGGATCGGTGGACCAAACGTCGGGAAGGCGGACGTCAGCCTTGAGGTCAACAGCGACAACGTCCTGATCGACCACATTTGGGCATGGCGCGCGGATCACGGCAACGCGGGGACCTTCGGCTGGGATATCAGCACGGGCCGCAACGGTGTGATCATCAACGGTGACAATGTGACAGCCACGGGACTTTTCGTGGAGCATTACCAGGAGTACAACGTCATCTGGAACGGCGAGAACGGCCGGACGGTCTTCTTCCAGAACGAGCTGCCCTACGATCCGCCCAACCAGGAGGCATGGCAGCACGACGGCGTCCTCGGGTGGGCTGGTTACAAGGTGGCCGACGACGTCAGGAAGCACACCCTCTGGGGTGGCGGCTCCTACGTTTTCACCAATGTGGATCCCACCATCCACGCCACCCGGGGCTTCGAGGTTCCGGACACCGCCGGTGTGCAGCTGAACCATATCCTCACCGTCAACCTTGGAGCGGGCACCATCGACCACGTCGTCAACAACACCGGCGCTCCGGTCAGTAACGACAACACGGGTATCCCCAGTTACGTGGTGCAGTACCAGTAGGTCCTGACGGGAAACGCCTGGCTCTGTCGGGTCACGCCGACCCGCGAACCACCAGCACCATCCCGTCCCCGGGGAATGCCGGAGCCTCGTCCTCTGCCTGGTCGCCCAGACCGGCGAGGACGAGGCCAGCGAGGTATTTGGCCTGCAGCTCGATGGACTGGGAAATGGTGGTGAGCGGCGGCTCGGCGAGACGAGCCGCCGGCGCGTCGTCGACGCCAACAACCGCCACCTGCGCAGGGCACTCGAGTCTGTGCAGCCGAAGCCCCGCCAGGATGGCGAGCGCGACGTCGTCGTTGTACGCGGCGATACCGGTCACCGGGTCCGGACCGTGTCGCCAAGTCCGCAGGGCCGCAGCGGCTGAGTCTGCCTCAAGGTCAACCGGGAGCACCTCCGGCTCAGGCAGACCATGGTCCGCGCATTCACGGCGGACTCCTGCCAGCCGATCCGCTGCAAAGTGTTCAACACGGGAATCGGTGGGCCAGGCATAGGCGATCCGGCGCCGCCCGGTGGCAATCAGCTGCTGAGCCTGGAGCCGTCCGATCCGTATCTGACCTTCGGAGGGTCGATGGGCCGGTCCTGCCGCGGCATCCCCTTGGGTACCCAGCACCTGGATGCCGGCCTGGCGCATAGCCAGAAGATCGTCGTCGTCGAAAGGAGCAAAACCGATCACGGCGCGAGGTGTGACGGCACGCCAGAGATCCTGCAGTGGACGCTGTCCGCGGGCGTGGTGCACCAGGACTGAAAGCCCTCGCTCAGCCACTTCATCGGCGAGGTGGTCCAGGAGGGTTTCGATCACTGGTCCGATGGGCCAGTCAGGAAGAATACACAGCACAAGGTCGCTGCGGCCCGTCTTCAACGCTCGCGCGGCAGCGGACGGCGCATAGCCGAGCCGCTTCCCGGTTTCCCGGACACGTCGCCGGGTCTCCTCGGAGATGCTCACGCCCTCGCGCCCGGTCAGGACATAGCTGACCGTGGTGCGCGAAACCCCACTCTCACGCGCCACATCCGCACTGGTGATCCCCGCCATTGTTGATCTCCTCCAGACCCTGATCCTTGTCTTCCGCCATCCTAGTGGCTCTCATTTTGAGCCCGTCCCCGGTTCAAGGTTCATACCCCTCTGGCCCTCCGGCGCAAACC
Organism: Arthrobacter sp. CAN_A1; assembly: GCF_015751665.1. NCBI lineage: Bacteria > Bacillati > Actinomycetota > Actinomycetes > Micrococcales > Micrococcaceae > Arthrobacter > Arthrobacter sp. CAN_A1. The sequence goes on from NZ_JADOUR010000005.1 coordinate 227,774, forward strand.
GGAGTAGACATGGCTATGGGCAAAGCACAGGGGGCCGCCGCACTGCTGGCCGAGGCGCTGGGGATCGTTCTGGGGACCGAAGAAATTCCGCTCCGACTCAGGGCCTGGGACGGATCGGAAGCAGGTCCGCCGGCAGCCCCGGTGATCGAATTCCGCTCCCGACGGGCCTTGCGCCGCATGCTCTGGTCCCCCGGGATGCTGGGCCTGAGCCGGGCCTATGTTGCCGGCGACATCGATGCCCCCGGAGACCTCTATGAAAGCTTCACCGCGCTCAGCGCCGTCGGGAAGTTCGCCGATCTGGAACCCTTCAGCCCGCCAACGCTCCGCGAGCGGGCCAAGCTGCTGACCACCGCCGTCCGGCTGGGCGCCATCGGACTCAACCCCACTCCCCCGCCTGAGGAGATCACCATCGACCGGGTCGGCCGGAAACACTCAAAGAAGCGCGACGCCGCCGCCATCTCCCACCATTACGACGTCGGCAACGACTTCTACGCGCTCGTCCTCGGACCCTCCATGGTGTATTCCTGCGCGGTCTGGGACTCCCCCGATACCGGCCTCGACGCGGCGCAGGAAGCGAAACTCGATCTGGTCTGCCGGAAAATCGGACTGCAGCCGGGGACGCGCGTGCTCGACGTGGGGTGCGGCTGGGGCAGTTTCGCCCTGCACGCGGCGGAACGCTACGGGGCCGACGTCGTCGGCGTCACCCTGTCCACCGAGCAAGCAGAACGCGCGCGCAAACGGGTGGCCCACGCCGGTCTCAGCGACCGGGTCCAGATCCGGGTCCAGGACTATCGCGACGTCGACGACGGCCCGTACGACGCGATCAGTTCCATCGGCATGTCCGAGCATGTGGGGCGCGACCAGATCGCCGAGTATTCAAGCCACCTGTTCGGCCTCCTGCGCCCCGGCGGACGACTGCTCAACCACGCCATCTCGTGGAATGCCGGGGACACCATGCGGCCGGACCCTGATTCCTTCATCCCCAAATACGTCTTTCCCGACGGCGAGATGCTCAGTCTCACGGTGATGCTCGGCGCTCTGGAGTCGGCCAAGTTCGAGGTGCTCGACGTCGAAGCGCTGCGCCGACACTACGCGCTCACCCTCCGCGCGTGGGTGCAGAACCTTGAGGACCATTGGGAGGAAGCGGTAGGCCTGACCAGCGAGGGTCGAGCCCGGGTGTGGCGCCTCTACATGGCGACCAGCGCGCTGGGCTTTGAGAACGGTCTGACCGGGGTCAACCAGGTGCTGGTGCAGCGACCCGGCGGGACCGAACCTCCACTGCGGCGGGCCAGCTGGCTGTAGCCCCGCTCATGGGGAGCTGTGCCTTAGCATTGAATACCAAAGGCATCCTAGGGCTAGGTGGACTCGGAGCGGATGGATTTCTACGGGGTCAATTCCCTACGCGAAAACAATGCAGGCTGGTCGTTGCTCCGCGCCCAAAACGCCCCGCTGGCAATAACCTTCTTCATTGCGGCGTTCACCGGGCCCAATGCACGAAATCTCGGCCGCCAGCAGCTGGTTGACGCCCTGGATGACGTGCTCTTTGGCCTCCGGGACTCCTTCGGCGATGACAGCTATCCCCGGTCCGCCGCCGATTATCTTGATGACTGGGCGGCACCCGAACGCGCCTGGTTGAGGAAGTACTACGTCACGGGTCAGGACGAACCGCGATACGACCTGACACCAGCAGCCGAGAGCGCGCTCCGGTGGGTGGAGAGTCTGCAAGGCCGTGACTTCGTCGCCACGCAGTCGCGGCTCACCAGCATCTTCGCCGTCCTCAAACAACTGGTGCAGCGCTCCGAGACCGACCCGGATGAGCGGCTGGCCGAGCTGCAGCGGCAGCGCGACGACATCGACGCCGAGATGCAGCGCATCAGGGAAGGTCATATTGCGGTGATGAGCGCGCCCGAAGCGCTCGACCACTTCCAGCAACTCACCGCACTGGCACGGGACTTGCTCGCGGATTTCCGCGAAGTCGAACAGAACTTCCGCAAACTGGACCGTCAGGTGCGCGAACAGATCGCCACGTGGGACGGCACCCAGGGCGAGCTGCTGGCCTCCATCTTTGCCAATCAGCAGGACATCAGCAGCTCTCTGCAGGGCCGGACCTTCCAGGGCTTCTGGGACTATCTCATGTCGCCCCGGCTCCGGACGGAACTCAGTGATCTTCTGCAACGCGCCACCCAGATCGATGCTCTCGCGAAGCTGGACAATATACATACGGTCGCCAACCTGCATCAGGATTGGCTCCCCGCGGTCGAGCAGACCCAGACCACCGTCCGTCAGCTGTCCCAGCAGATGCGTCGGCTCCTGGATGACAAGGTATTTCTGGAGAACAAGCGCATCATGCAGCTCATCCGCAGCATCGAATCCGGTGCGCTTGAGACCCGTGGCCAGCCCGCGCCGGGCACTTTCATGCACGTCCCCGCACCCGCCGTGGAGGTGGCGCTTCCCTTTGAACGCCCCCTCTACGAGCCGAGCCGGCGAATGCTGGTCGACGACGCCATCGTGACGGCCGACGACTCCGGCGTGGACGCCGCCGCCCTGTTCAGCCAGTTCCATGTGGACTCGGCGCGGCTCGTGGCGCAGATCGACGCTGTGCTGGCTGACACCGACCAGGCCAGTCTGGCGGACATCACCACCAGCTACCCGCTCTCTCAGGGGTTGGCCGAAATTGTTGCCTACTACCAGTTGGCCACTGAATCCCAGTGGGCCACCATCAACCCGGATTCCACCGATCAGCTCTTCTGGACCCTCCCCGATGGAAGTATCAGGGAGGCCACCATTGACCAGATCATCTTCGTGAGGCCCACATGACCATCGAGACGGACACCACCACGCCGCCGGAACTCCCCGGTGTGATTACCCGGCTCTTCAAAGGGGTGGTGTACGCCGAATCCGACGAGAAAACCTGGCAGGCGTTGCTGGAGCTCACCTCGCAGGTGAGGGATTACGCGGCGGTCCTCGGACTGAATCTCATCCTCGACGAACCCGAAGGGTACGCCTTCCTCCGCTCCCGGGAAGACCCGGAAAGCAGCCTTCCACGGCTGATCCCCCGCCGCCAGCTCACCTTCAACGTCAGTTTGCTGCTGGCCCTCCTGCGGGGACGGATGCTCGAATTTGATACCAACAGCAGCGAGATCCGGCTCATCATGACCGAACAGGACATCGCCGATCTGGTGTCGGTCTTCCTTGCCGAATCGAGCAATGAGGCCCGGGTGCTCGACCGGCTCGGCTCGGACATCAAAAAGGTGGTTGACCTGGGTTTCCTCCGCAAAATGCGTGGGCAACCCGGAACCTATGAGGTGGCACGGATCCTCAAGGCGTTTGTCGACGCGCAGTGGCTCGAAGAGTTCGACGCGCGGTTAGCCGACTACCGGGCGTCACTGGCCGGGTCAGGCACCAAGGAAAGTAGCGGCAAAGACGTCGGGGAGGTCGCGGCAGATGACAACTAACCAACAGGACAGCCTGTTCAGCCTTGATGAACCGCTGGACGACGGCGCAATCCCCCCGGGGTTCCGGCTGCAGCGACTTGAACTGCTGAACTGGGGAACCTTCAATCAGGGCGTCAGGACGTTCCGCCTCGACGGCGCCAACAGCCTGCTGACCGGCGATATTGGCTCAGGCAAATCGACAGTGGTGGATGCCATCACCACCCTGCTGCTCCCCGCCAACCGGATTGACTACAACAAAGCTGCCGGTGCGCAGAAGAAGGAACGCACTCTGATGTCCTACGTGCGGGGCTTCCACAAGAGCACCCGCAGCGCCGGCGGCGAATACTCCAAGCCTGTTGCCCTGCGCAGCACCGGCACGCTGACCGTGGTCCTCGGGGTCTTCCACAACGAACAGCTGGGCAGGTCGGTGAGCCTCGCGATCACGCTGTGGGCCCCCCAGGAGTCGGGACAACCCAACCGCTTCTACTCCCTGTCCGAGAACGCCCAGACCATCGCCAAGGACTTCGCCAATTTTGGCCAGGAACCCGCAAAACTGAAGAAACAGCTGCGGGCCGCGGGCGCCGTCGTGCACGACACGTTCGATCCGTACGCCGCCGCATTCAAACGGCAGTTTGGCATCAGTGGGAACCAGGCCATGGAGCTGTTCCACCGGACCGTGTCCATGAAACAGGTGGAAAATATCACCTCCTTTGTGCGCACCAATATGTTGGAAGAGGACGACGCCGCCACCCGGATCGGCACCCTCATCCACCACTTCGACGACCTCAAGAAGGCCCACGACGCCGTCGTCCGCGCCAAAGATCAGATCACCCTCCTCGAACCGATCCGCGACGGATCCGCGCTCCACGCCACGCTGAGCCGCGAGCATGAACAGTCACGCGCGCAACGGGACCAGCTGCATCCCTGGTTCACCGAACGGAAGCTCCAGCTCAGCCTGGAGCATCATGAGGAGCTGTCCAGCACCGGACTTCGCCTGAACGAGGACGCCGCTACAACCGCGGCGGAGCTCGCTGACGCGAGACATCAGGTGGCAGCGGTGCGGGAGGATATCCGTTCGAACGGCGGCGGCCGGCTCGCGGCGATCGACGCCGATGTCTCCCGTCTGGGCTCGGAGCTGTCCCGCCAGCGGTCCCGCTTCGACGGCTATTCCACGGCCGCCGCGGACCTGGGTTTGCAGGCCCCGGAGGATCGTGTGCTGTTTGACCGCAACCGGGGCAGGTTGCCCGAGGTGGAGGCTGAGCTTCGCTCGCGGTCCGCCGAACTGCAGGAGACGGTGACCGGGCTGACCATCAAGAAGACCGAACTTGACGGACAGGTGCACGCCATTGACGCCGAACTGGCCAGTCTGCAGGCCCGGGTCGATTTGCTGCCCGGCTACCAGGTGGAGCTGCGGCGTCGTCTCTGCGAAGGAACGGGAATCTCCGAATCGGCGCTGCCCTATGCGGGCGAGCTGCTGCGGGTGCGCGACGGCGAGAGTGTGTGGGAAGGCGCCGCGGAGCGCACCCTGCGGGGTTTCGCACTGTCGCTGCTGGTGCCGGAGGAACACTATGCGGCGGTCAGCAGCTGGGTGGACGGGAACAACCTGAAAGGGCGCCTGGTATACCGCCGGGTGGGAGACCGATATTCTCCGCGACCGGCCGAACCGGGAACCCTGTCCTCGAAGATTGCGGTCAAACAGGCGACACCGTTCAGGGATTTCCTCCTTGATGAGCTGAGCGGTCGGTTCGACTATTTCTGCTCCGGGTCACTCGAGGATTTCCGGCGGCGCCCCCGAGCCGTGACCATGAGTGGCCAGCTCAAGGGTGGAGGCGGGCGGCATGAGAAGGACGACCGGAGAGACCTGGCGGACCGGCGCAACTTTGTCCTCGGCTGGGACAATCACGACAAGATCGCCCGGATCCGGGCGGAGCGGGACGAACTGGCGGGCGACCGGTCCGGTGTTGAGGCACGGCTGACCAAAGTGACCCAAGCGTTGGGCGCCTTCGGCCGGAAGCACCAGTATCTGGGCACCCTTGGTTCCATCGCCGACTTCGGGGAAATCGGCTGGCAGGAGACCGCCCAGAAGATCGACGGGCTGAAACGGGAGCGTTCGAACCTCGAATCCGCGAGCGATGTGCTCCAGCAACTGGGGGTCCGGGAATCTGAACTGAACCTTCAGTTGGGCCGGCTTGAGGAGAAGGCGGGAAGGATTCAGCAGCGCCTGGGCGCCAACGAGAATGCCTCACGGGACATCGCCGAGGCGGTCGAGGACTGCCGAGTGGTCCTGGCGGACACTCCGCTGACCGACGACGCCGACGTCCTCGCCGCCGTCGGGGTGCTCGAGGCGGAGGCTTTGGGCGGCGCGACCCTGACCTACAAGAACACCGCCGGCGTGGAGTCGACGGTCCGGAACAAGCTGACGGGCACCATCGATGCGCTCACCAAGCGGATCGCCACCGCTGCCGAGTCAACGGTGCGCAGGATGGCCGACTTCCGCAACAAGTACCCGAACGAGACCACCGAGTTCGATGCAGCCCTCGAATCGGCCGGAGAATTTAACCGGTTGCTGCACGAGTTGGTGAGCAATGACCTGCCCCGGTTCCAGACCCATTTCAAGGAGTCGTTGAACCAGAACACCATTCACGAGGTGGTGGCCTTCAACGCTTTCCTGGACAGCCGCCGGCAGGACATCGTTCACCGTATCAATGAGATCAACGTGTCGCTGGCCGGGATTCCCTATAATCCCGGGCGGCACATCCAACTGGAGCACCAGCCCACCACTGATCTCGACGTGCGGCAGTTCGGTATCGATCTGCGTGCGTGTTCGGAGGGAAGCCTGAATGATCAGGATCAGTACTCAGAACAAAAGTTTGTGCAGGTGGAACGGCTCATCGAACGGTTCCGGGGACGCGAGGGGTACACCGCGCTCGACGAGAAGTGGACCTGGAAGGTGACCGATGTCCGCAATTGGTTCACGTTCTCGGCGTCGGAAAAATGGACCGAAACCGGTGAGGAGTACGAGCATTTCACGGACTCCGGTGGTAAGTCTGGTGGCCAGAAGGAAAAGTTGGCATACACCATCCTTGCCGCGGCCTTGGCCTTCCAGTTCGGGCTCGGGTCCGCTGGCAAGACCGGCGGGAAAGCCGCCGGGCGCAGCTTCCGTTTTGTGGTGATTGACGAGGCGTTTGGCCGCGGATCGGACGAGTCGGCTCGCTACGGGTTGGAACTCTTCCAGCGGATGAAGCTGCAACTACTCATCGTCACACCCCTGCAGAAGATCCACGTGATCGAACCCTTTGTCTCCCACGTGGGGTTTGTGGCCAACTCCAACGGCGACGATTCCCAGCTCCGCAACATGACCATCCAGGAGTACCGGGACGAGCGGGCCTCACGTGCCAACTGACTCCCGGTGGACCACCCTTGCCGAGCTGCGCGCGCAGTCGGTCAAGGCCTGGGGTCGGGGCACCCTGCTGCGGGAATTGTTGGACCCTTCGGGCGCCTATCCGCGCCGTCGTGCCGTTAAGAAGCCAACCGCGGCCGAGCTGCGCGACAGCTACGCTGCGGCGCGCACCTGGGCCCGGGAGTGGTTCGACGCAGACGGTGACTTTACCCTGGAGACGGCCGAAATTGGCCGAACCACCATCGGGACGAACCTGGTACCGGCCGCTGCGGTGTTTGCCCGGGTCGAGGACGAGATCGCTTTCGCAGGCAAAACCAGGGACTCCCTTCGTGCCCAGGCGGTCGCCGAGAAGCTCGCAGCGGTCGACCCTGTCCTGCACGCCTGGGCGGCCAACCGTCCACTGGAGCTGCTGCGGTTGGGTGATTCGGCGCTTCTCGCCGCCCGGGCAGCCGTGTGGCTTGCGGCGAATCCACATCCCGGGATCTTTGTCCGGCAGCTGAGCCTGCCGGGAGTCCACACGAAGTTCATCGAAAGACACCGGCAGACGGTGGACGAGATGGTGATCGCTTTGCGTGCCCGGGAGCCGATCAAGGATCCCGCTTCCGTCCAGCTGTCGGCGACCGACGACGACGCTGCGCTGGCTGTGCCTGATACCGTCGCCGCCGATGAGTTGCTGGGGGCGGTTCAGCCGCGCACCCCGGCGGCGCGGTTCGCCCGCCGTCACGGGTTTACTCATCCGCCGGAACTGGTCCGCTTCCGGCTGCTCGACGGACGCTGTCTCGATAACCCAGGTGTTGATGACCAGAGTGCGGATCACCTCAGCGCAGGGCTGGATTTGCTGGGCGCCGCCCGCGACATCACGGTCACCTCCGAGGTTTTCAGGACCCTGAACCTACCGGTCGATACCGTCATTGTCACCGAGAATCTGGTGAACTTCCTTTCCCTCCCGGATCGGCCGGGCACCATGGCACTCTTCGGGGCGGGCTACGGAGTCTCGGCAGTGCGCGACGCTAGCTGGCTGCAGGATTGCGCCGTCTTCTACTGGGGGGATCTTGATACCCATGGGTTCCGCATCCTTGATTTGCTGCGCACTGTGCACCCCCACGTCTCCAGCCTCCTCATGGATGCGGAGACCCTGCTGACGCATCGCGCCGAGTGGGTCACCGAAGCTTCCCCTGCACGATACGAACCGGTGCGGCTCACTCCCTCAGAGTCAGACCTGTACCGCGCTCTGCGGGACAACCACTATGGCCCTGGCGTCCGCTTGGAGCAGGAGGTGATCCGGTGGGATTGGGTCCTGGATCGGCTGCCCTAGGCCAACGCCGATCTTCGGAGTAGCACAAGTGCTACTTTGGTTGGATGAAGCATATTGGTCTGAAAGAACTTCGCCAGCATGCCAGCGATATCATCAAGAGGGCCGAAGCTGGTGAGACGATCACCATTACCGTCGCCGGTCGGGACGCCGCGGTGCTTAGCCCCATAGCGGAGCGATCCTGGCATCGATACAGCGAAGTACAAGACCTCTTTTCCTCTCCGACGGATCCGGAGTGGGCGACCGATCTGCGAGCATTTGACGAGTCACCTCGCGACCCATGGACCCAGCAGTGAAAGCCATCTTCGACACAAACCTACTCATCGCCAATGTTGTACCGGCCGTCCCCGAAGAAATCGGTATCAGCACGATCAGTCATGCCGAACTTCACTACGGCGTTTTGGTTGCCAACGAAGCGCAACGCGCACTCCGCCTTCGCCGGCTTGCGGCGATTGAGAGCAGGTTCTCGGCGTTACCCGTCGACAGCGAAGTGGCACGGAACTACGGATTGATATCTCACCTGTTCGCAGAATCGGGCAGGAAGCCCCAGGCGCGAAGCTTCGACCTACTCATCGCCGCCACCGCAATGACCCACGAGGCGATCCTATACACGCGCAACATCAGAGACTTCATCGGACTTGCGTCCGTCCTCGACGTACGGGCCCTCTGACTCCATCCCCCGGCCGGCGGACCAGCTAGGTAGTCGATGGCTCTCGGCTCAATCTGGTTATTGCTGATCACAGAGCGTCTGATCCACACCCGCAGTCGCGCTAGTAAGGTGAATCAGGTCACGACAAACCTCGAAAGGCAGCAATGACGCTTGCGACAGTTCTGAAGAATGGCCACGTGTTCGACGGCGAACGCTTCCTCCCCGGCCAAACCGACGTCGTCATCCGCGACGGGATCATCGAAGCAGTGGGCCGCGACGCCGGCTCAGCCGACGCGTATGCGGATGCCGCGGTGGTGGATTGCGCCGGTCGCACGGTGCTTCCGGGCCTGATCGACCTGCACGTTCACGCCATGACGTCGACCCCGGGATCCATCCAGGCGATGGTCGAGCCCTACTCGCTGCAGTTCTACGAATCCGTGCGGAACCTTGAGGCCACCCTGCGCGCTGGCGTCACGACCGTGCGCGACGCCGGTGGCGCCGACCTGGGTGCCAAGCAGGCGGTCGAGACCGGGATCGTCAAGGGCCCACGGCTCCGCATTGCCGTCAGCATCATGTCCCAGACCGGCGGCCACGGCGACCTCTGGCATCCCTCGGGACTCGACTCCCCCGACTTCGGGCCGCATCCCGGCCGTCCCAGCGGCATCGCCGACGGCGTCGAAGAGGTCCGCAAGGTGACGCGCACCCTCCTGCGGGCGGGCGCGGACCAGATCAAGATCTGCTCCACCGGCGGCGTCCTCTCGCCGACCACCGACCCGAAGCACTCCCAGTTCACCCCAGCGGAGATCGCCGTCGTCGTTGAGGAAGCCGGGATGCAGGGCAAGTACGTCATGGCCCACGCGCAAGGCACCGCCGGGATCATCAACGCGCTGCAGGCCGGCGTGCGGACCATCGAGCACGGCATTTACCTCACCGACGAGGCAATCCAGCTGTTCCTGGACACCAAGGCCTACCTCGTACCCACCCTGTCAGCCCCGCTGGCCGTCATCCGCAAGGGCGAATCTGGGACGAGCGGCCTCTCGCCACAGGTCATCGACAAGGCCAAACGGGTCGCGGAGGACCACCGCCAGTCGGTTGCCCGGGCAATCGCCGCTGGGGTCAAGGTCGGCATGGGAACCGACGCCGGAGTCGGCGCGCACGGCGACAATCTGGAAGAGCTCGCGCTGATGGCCGATGCCGGCATGACCCTTGAGCAGGTCCTGGCGGCTTCCACCTCGGTGCCGGGCGAACTCATCACCCCCGTCGACTCCGTGGGCCGGTTGGCGCCAAAGCACCTGGCCGACGTCGTCGTCCTCACCGGCACGCTCGAATCGACGGAACAGCTGCCGATGCTGCGATCCATGATCGGGCAGGTCTACCAGGGCGGCGTACTGCAGTTCCCGCCCGTGTGATTGTTGGCTGGTTGCGCCGCCGTTGGGTGCTGCCCAAGCAGGTCGGGCATTCACGAGCCGATCGGCAAGGAACCGTTTGGCGTCGCTGTGGTCGCACGACGGATGGATCCTGTCTATAGCCCGAGCCGGGCCTCCGACCGTATTCGAATGTTTGTTCGAGAGATTTATCCACATAGGCTCGTGAGTCCCTGGATTGTCGGTGCAGTTTGGGACAATGGAGGTATGGACGGCAGCACGGCTTCTACATCGATTCGGAAGGAATCTACCCTCCCGGGAAGGGGCCCGCGTGGTTCTTCTGGTTCTAGTAGTACTGCTAATGGCAGCGCTTCCCGTGATGCTGGCACCTGGGTTTTGCTCAACGCCCTCCAGTCGCTGAAGCCAGCCGCTGACTCCGCCGGGATGATCAATCAGCTCCGCGGACTAGAGGACGTGAAATCCGCCATTGCCGGGATACAGGCCCGGATCGCTGTGGCCTTTGACCTCTCCGAACGCCAATCCCAGGCCAACGCCGGCGTGCCAGGCGCGGAGCAGGGCAGAAGTGTTGCCGCGCAGGTCGCTTTGGCCCGTCGGGAGTCCCCGTCCCGCGGCAGCAGACTTCTGGGGTTGGCTCGGGCGCTGGCCACGGAAATGCCCCATACGTTGGCAGCCCTGGAGGACGGTGAGCTGAACGAGTGGCGGGCTACCCTCCTGGTGAAGGAGACGGCGTGCCTGTCCGCCGCCGACCGGACGGCCGTCGATGAGGAACTCCACCCTGACACGGGGACGTTTAGCGGGTGCGGGGACAAAACCATCGTCGCGGCGGTGAAGGCTGCCGCGTACCGGCGGGATCCGCGTTCGGTGGTGAACCGGGCCGCCCACGCCGCCGGCGAACGGTTCGTGAGTATCCGTCCGGCACCGGACACCATGGCGTACCTGAGCGCGTTGTTGCCGGTGAAAAACGCGGTGGCCGCCTACGCGGCGTTAACCCGGCACGCCGACACGGCCCGATCGGGCGGGGACACCCGGTCCCGGGGACAGTTGATGGCCGACACCCTCGTCGAACGCATCACCGGTGTCGCCGGTGGTGTCTCCCGGGTCGAGGTGCAGGTCATCATGACCGACCGGGCCCTCCTTCAGTGCGACAGCGAACCGGCCCGGATCCCCGGCTACGGCATCGTCCCCTCCTCCTGGGCCAGAGACCTCCTGAACCCGTCTCCAGCCCAATCCACCTTCGACGTGTGGGTGCGCCGCCTCTACACCACACCAGGCACAGGGGACCTGGTAGCCATGGATTCCAGGGCCCGACTCTTCACGCGGGTGCAACGCCGGTACATTACCGCCCGGGACGACACCTGCCGCACCCCGTACTGCGACGCACCCATCCGCCACGTCGACCACATCGTCGCGTGGCATCGCGGCGGGTGTACCTCCATTTCGAACGGGGCTGGGCTCTGCGAAGCGTGCAACCACACCAAAGAAACACCCGGCTGGACAGCACAACCACGCCCCGGACCCCGACACTCCCTCCGGATCACCACCCCCACCGGCCACAGCTACGACTCCACCGCCCCACCTTTGCCCGGGACCAAGACTGGCCTGACATCACCTCGGCCTGAGCGCACCGAAAGACCCGGACCTATGAGGCGACGGCGGGTGCAGTAGCTCGGCCTGTCCATTGAACCCACGGATGATCGGGCGTATATTTCGGCATACGGATTCCGTCTTAGGGAACGGTTTTCCTCTGTCAGGTCAATGGCCCCAGAGTGAGGATCACAATATGCTCAGGAATCGCAAGCGCTCAATCATTGCAGCCGTTATAGCGGGCACTATGTTGCCCGGGATGCTCACCGTAGCTCCGGCCGTCGCAGCCGTCTCTGTCACCCGGGCGGAAGTCTCCGGGTCAGCGCTGCGGATCGAAGGAACCGCGATCGCGTCCCGCGACATCAGTGTGGACAACGTTGTCATGGGCCGTAGCGACAGCTCGGGGAAGTTCCGCATCGACCGCGACCCCTATACCGCGCCAGCCGATTGCACGGTGGACCTGCGAGACGGTTCAGCGACCGTCATCACCAGGACCTTGACCGGGTGCACGGTCACCCAGCCACCAGCGTCGGACACCACCGTTCCGAGTGTGCCCGCAAACCTGACCGCCACACTGTCCGGTTTCACGGCTACCCTTAGTTGGACAGCCAGCACGGACAACGTTGGCGTCACCGGGTACCGCGTGTCCCGCAACGGGACCGTGCTGGCGGGCACCGTCACCACCACCACACTCTCCAACCCGGGTTTGGCGGCAGGAACCTACTCCTACACGGTGGCGGCCATCGATGCGGCTGGGAATACCTCTGGAGCCAGCAACAACGCGTCGGTGACCGTACCCCCAGCATCAGCTTCGGATACCACTTCACCCTCGATTCCGGCGAACCTGGTCACCACCGTGGTGGGTACAACGGTCAGCCTCAGCTGGGGAATCAGCACGGACGACACTGGGGTAGCCGGCTATCGGGTCCACCGCAACGGCAGCTTGTTGGGCACCACGGATGCGACAAGTTTTACTGACACAGGACTCGCCGCCGGAACCTACACCTACACGGTGGCCGCCTTCGACGCTGCCGAAAACACGTCGACCGCCTCAAACGGCGCCTCGGCGACCGTGTCACCTGAAGAGCCATTGACGTTCATCACCCCGGCGCAGATGCCCGATGCCACGGTGGGGCAGGCGTATCTCGGCTACATCGTCTGCAGTGATCCCCCTGGACCTTCAACGTTCAGGTTCAAATTGGTCTCCGGAACCCTTCCCGATGGGACACGCTTCGTCAAGAACACCCTGGAGAACAGGCCGGAGGCCAGAGTCACCGGCACCCCCACAAGGGCGGCGACGTTCTCCTTTACCGTAGAGGTCCAAGACAACACCGGTGCAGTAGCTCGCCGAACCTTCACCATCAGGGTGCTGCCCGCGTAACCTCGGATCTGACGACGAGCGACCCCGCCACAACCACCAGCACCAGCACGCTGGCAGCCCAAGCCAGTCCGGCATAGCCAATCAGCACCAGTGCAACCCCGGCGGCTGCTCCCCCAACCGCGCCGGCAAGGTTCATGAAGAGGTCTGTCCGGCCTTGAATCTTCGGCCGAGCCGAGCCGGTCACCAGATCCGCCACCAGCGCAGATCCTGCGACAGTCGACGCACTCCAGCCCAGCCCGAGGAACACCAGTCCCACGGTCACCAGGACCGGATCGTCCTCGCCCAACGCGACAATCGGCAGCGACACAGCGAACAGACCCTGCCCCATCAGGATGGTTGACACCCGGCCTACCTTGTCGCTGAGCCACCCGAACACCGGCGACAGCGCAAACATCCCAGCAATGTGCAGGCTGATGGTCAAACCAATAATCGTCAGCGTTACACCATGATTGATCAGGTGCACCGGTGTCATGGACATCACCGACACCATCACCGCATGGCTGATGGCGATGGAGCCGATGGCAAACACCAGCGGACCCCGCCCGCGGATGGCTCCGGGGACAACGTCGTCAGTGTTCTGGGTGGCGTTGGACTTGCTCAACAGGTACGGGTCCGGTCGCAATGCCACCAGATAAACGGTCGCCGCGGCCAACTGTGCGAACACAGCAATCAGGAAGGACCCGGTGAGCGACGGCATCTGCAGCGTTGACGCGATCGTCTCGCCCGGCCCGATCAGGTTGGGTCCCAGCACCGCCCCGATGGTGGTGAACCAGACCACCAGCGACAGGTCCCGCCCCCGATGCTCCGGACTCGCCAGGTCGGTGGCAGCAAATCTGGCCTGCAGGTTCACCGCGGTACCGACACCGAGGAAAGCAAAAGCCAGCAACAGCACAGGGAACGAGCTCAGTGTCGCGGCAACAATTGCCACGACGGATCCAGTTGCGGCCAGCAGGGCACCAGTGGTCAGGGCCCGACGTCGGCCCAGCCGTTGAGCGAGCCGGGCCAGCGGGATGGCACTCGCCGCAGCACCCAGGGTGCTCAGCGTCGTGGCCGTGCCGGACAGCGCGTCCGACCCGGAAATGTTGGCAGCCATCACCGCCCCGATCGAGACGGTGCACCCAATACCGATGCCGCCAAGAATTTGGCCCACAATCAGCACCGACACCGTACGCCTCTGGACTGCGACGACGTCCACGGCTGGGTAGGTCGACGAACGACTCCGATGCTGACTGCTGGTCATGGGAAGAGCGTAGCTGGGAACTGCTACCGCCGAGGATAGGCTGAGGGCGTGACAGCCGCCCAGCTACAACATTCGGCGCCCGACCGACGCCGACCCGGCCGGCTCGCGACAGCCATGGCCGCGCTCACCACAGTGGTCGGAGTGCTCCCGGTCTTCCTGATCGGTGGACTCGCCGTCCAACTGGAAGACGACCTGCGGCTGACGCCGTCGGCCCTCGGCATCGTCGTGGGGGTGTTCTGGGGCGTCTCGGCACTCCTGTCGGCGTCGGCCGGCGTCGTCGCCACCGCCCTGGGGCTGAGGCGGGGCATGCCGCTGGGCGTGAGCCTTGGCCTGATCTCGCTGGTGGGAATTGCTTTCCTCACCCCCGACTGGCCCTGGCTCCTCCTCTGGCTGACGTTCGCTGGCGCGGCCAACGCGCTGTGTCAGCCGCTCTCCAACGGCCTGATCGTGGACCAGGTGGATACCAGGAACCGCGCGTTCGCGTTCGGCCTCAAACAAGCGGCCATCCCCGCAGCCACCCTCGCCGCCGGACTATCCGTACCCCTGATTGCCCTCACCATCGGCTGGCAGTGGACCTTCGCCATCGCCGCGGGACTGGCGATTCTGCTCATCCCGGCACTGGTGCGATCAGTGCCCCGTCGGGCACCGAGAGACAAAACAGCGCCAAAATCCAAAGCCGCAAAAACGCCGATCCCCCGTGAACTGCGGCCGTTCCTCCTGATGACCGCGGTCGCCAGCGGGCTCGGCTCGGCGCAAGCCAACGTGGTGGGATCCTTCACTGTGGCTTCGGCCGTCGGCGCCGGGTTCGACGCCGCCACCGCCGGCCTGCTGCTCGGCGCCGCGAGCGTCGCCGGAATCCTCGCCCGACCGCTGGTGGGCATTGCCGCCGACCGCGGCATCGGCGGCTCCATGGCCACCGTCGCCATCATGATGGGCACCGGCTGCGTGGGCCTCATCGGCATGGCCTCCGGGCACCCGGTGGCCTACGGCATCGGGTGCATCATCGCGTTCGGCCTCGGCTGGGGCTGGAACGGGCTGGCTCACTTCGTAGTCTCACGCGCTTCCCACCCCCACACCACCCGCGCCACCGGGATCACCCAGATCGGCACCTACGTCGGAGCGACCCTCGGACCGTTGGTCTTCGGGTTTATCTTCACCCACTTTCCCGACGGCGTCGGCTGGGCCCTGGCGGCAGTGGTCGCCGCGGCCGGGGCGGCGACGGCGCTCGTCGCGTTCCGGCTCGAAAAGCGACTACAGAGCACAGTGGCTCCATAGCTCATAGGCGTCACGGCACCGAAAAGACCAGCCTGACGCAGAATTGTTGAACAATCCTGCAAACTCGTGCATCCTAGAGGGACCACTCAGGAGAGACGAGGATCACAATGGTGTACATCGACCTCAACAGCGACGTCGGCGAATCGTTCGGCAACTGGACCATGGGCGACGACGCCGCCATCTTCCGCTCCGTCTCAAGCGCCAACGTGGCGTGCGGGTTCCACGCCGGTGATCCGTCGACCATCGCGCAGACCTGCCGGGACGCCGTCGCCGCCAATGTGACCATCGGGGCACACGTGGGCTACCGCGACCTGGCCGGATTCGGCCGCCGCTTCCTCGACTGCTCCCCCACCGAACTGGCCGACGACGTCCTCTACCAACTCGGTGCCCTCGACGCGATCTCCCGTGCGGCCGGCGGCGCCATCAAGTACGTCAAACCCCACGGCGCCCTCTACAACACCATCGTCACCCACGAGGTGCAGGCCCAGGCCGTGGTCGACGCCGTCAAGGCGTTCGGTGGCGACCTCCCGCTGATGCTCCTCCCCGGCTCCGTGGCCCTGACAGCCGCCGAGAAGGCTGGCCTCCGTGGCGTCCCCGAAGCGTTCGCCGACCGCGCCTACAACCCGGACGGCACCCTGGTCTCCCGCCGCGAACACGGCGCCGTCCTGCATGATGAGGACAAAGTCGCCGCCAACATGGTCCGGCTCGCCACCGAGGGCACGATCATCGCCCGCGACGGCTCCACGATCCACACGACAGCCGAGAGCATCTGCCTCCACGGCGACACCACCGGCGCCGTCTCCATGGCCGCCGCCGTCCGCCGCGACCTCGAAGCCGCCGGCGTCGAGATCCGGAGCTTCGTGTGAACCCTCCCGAAATCCGCTGGGCCGGGCCGCGCGCCCTGCTGATCCAGCTGGAATCGCTGGACTCGGTCCTCGCGGTGCACGCCCACCTGCAGCAGCACCCGCTCCGCGGGCAGGTCGACGTCCTCGCCGCAGCCCAGACCGTCCTGGCTGTTTTCGATTCCGGCGCCAGCGCCCGCGCCGCCCGGGCCGCCGTCGCCCGCCTGGACACGTCGCCCGCCACCGACACCGCGACGACCGGCGATCCCGTGCGGATCGAGGTGGTGTACGACGGCGAAGACCTCGCCGAAGTGGGCCGCCTCACCGGCCTCGACCCCGACGGCGTCATCGCCGCGCACACCGGCCAGCTGTGGACTGCAGCGTTTGGCGGGTTCGCCCCCGGGTTCGCCTACCTGGTCGGGGAGAACGAGGCGCTCACCGTGCCCCGCCGCACCTCGCCGCGCACCGCCGTCCCCGCCGGCGCGGTAGCCCTGGCCGGCAACTTCTCCGCCGTCTACCCCCGGCGCTCCCCCGGCGGCTGGCAGCTCATCGGCCGCACTGCGTCCCGCCTCTGGGACCTGGACCGGGACCAGCCAGCCCTGCTCCGCCCCGGCACCGCCGTCCAGTACGTGGCCGTGCGGGAGTCGGTCACGGTGACAGAGCAGGTGGACGTAGCGGCTCCGGACACCCACCCGGGCCTGGAGACGGTGAATCAGCCTGGCATGTCCCTTGAGATTCTCGCTCCGGGCCCACAGTCGCTGATCCAGGACCTGGGACGGCCCGGTCTCGGCGACGTGGGCGTCTCCAAGGCCGGCGCCGCCGATACCGCGAGCGCCCGGCAAGCCAACCGGCTGGTCGGCAACACACCGGGCGACGCGGTGATCGAGACCATCCTCGGCGGTCTCACCGTCAAAGCCCACGGCGAACTCACCCTCGCCCTGGCCGGAGCCATAACGCCCGCCGTGATTACCGGCGTGGACGACGGCGGCGGAGACGACACCTTCCGTCCGGCGCCAATGTGCTCACCGTTCGCCCTGCACGACGGCGAAACTCTAGTCCTCGACCAGCCCGACGCCGGGCTCCGCACCTACCTGGCCATCCGCGGCGGGATCGATGTACCCGAGGTGCTGGGCAGCCGGTCCACCGATGTGATGTCCGGGATCGGCCCGGACCCTCTGACGGCCGGAACCATGCTGCCGATCGGGCCGATCGACCAAGGCCGCACGGTCGGCGCCGCAGAGCCCTCAACGCTTCCCGACGCCGTCCGGCTGAGCGGCGTCGGAACGAAAACCCACGCACCGGTCGTCCTCCGCATCATCGGCGGACCCCGCCACGACTGGTTCACCGACGCATCCCAGACAGCGCTGACCGGGCAGACCTGGACCGTGACCGCCGAATCGAACCGGATCGGCGTCCGGCTCGCCACGGGAGATGCCGGAGCTGCAGCGGACGCCACCAAAATACAAGACACCGCAGCGCAGCGACCGACCAAGCCACTCGAACGCACCATCACCGATGAACTCCCCAGCGAAGGGGTCGTCGCAGGCTCGCTGCAGGTGCCGCCGTCGGGCCTTCCGGTGCTGTTCCTCGCCGACCATCCGGTGACCGGCGGGTATCCGGTGATCGGCGTCGTCGTACCAGATGACCTACCGATCGCAGCCCAACTCCCGCCGGGAACGAAGCTGCGGTTCCAAGCCGTCGACCCCGAAACGCTGCAGCCCCTGAAACAGACCCCGACCACCACCCGAAGCCCGCGAAAGTAGCAGCCATGAAGAAGGTCCTGATCGCCAACCGCGGGGAAATCGCCGTCCGCATCGCCCGCGCCTGCTCTGACGTGGAGCTGACCTCGGTTGCCGTGTACTCCGAGCCCGACGCCGACGCCCTCCACGTCCGCCTCAGCGACGAGGCCTACGCGCTGGACGGATCGGCCAGCGCCGACACGTACCTCAACATGGACAAGCTGCTCGACATCGCAGTGAAGGCCGGGGTCGACGCCGTCCACCCCGGTTACGGATTCCTCTCCGAGAACGCCGACTTCGCCGAGGCCGTGCAGAACGCCGGGCTCACCTGGATCGGCCCGTCACCGGCGGCGATCCGCAGCCTCGGCAACAAGGTCACCGCCCGTGAGATCGCCGTGAAGGTCGGGGCCCCGCTGGTCCCCGGATCCGATGGTCCGGTCGCCAGCGCCGAGGAGGTCCGCGCGTTCGCCGAACAGTACGGCGTCCCGGTCGCCATCAAGGCGGCCTACGGTGGCGGCGGGCGCGGCATGCGGATCGCCCACCGGATGGAAGACATCGACGACGCGTTCGACTCGGCGGTCCGCGAAGCGACAGTCGCGTTCGGGCGTGGCGAGTGCTTCGTGGAACGGTTCCTCGACAAGCCGCGGCACGTCGAGGCGCAGGTCCTCGCCGACACGCACGGGAACGTCGTCGTCGTCGGGACCCGCGACTGCTCCCTGCAGCGCCGCAACCAGAAGCTCGTCGAGGAAGCCCCCGCCCCGTTCCTGACCGATGACCAGCGCACCCGGATTCACGAGTCAGCTCGCGCCATCTGCCGCGAGGCCGGCTATACCAACGCGGGCACCGTCGAGTACCTGGTGGCGCCCGACGGCGTGATCTCCTTCCTGGAGGTCAACACCCGCCTGCAGGTGGAGCACCCGGTGACCGAGGCGACGTCGGGCATCGACCTGGTCCGCGAACAGTTCCGCATCGCCGCCGGCCTGCCGGTCAGCATCACCGAGGACCCTGCGCCGCGGGGCCACGCGATCGAGTTCCGGCTCAATGCTGAGGACGCCGGCCGCGGGTTCCTGCCCTCGCCGGGACTGATCGACGTGTTCGAGGCGCCCACCGGCGCTGGCATCCGCGTCGACACGGGGGTGCGCTCCGGCTCCAGCGTCCCCGCCGAATACGACTCCCTGATGGCCAAGCTCATCGTGCACGGCGAAGACCGGCCGCAAGCCCTCCGCCGCGCCCGCGCCGCCCTCGACGAGCTGAGGATCGAAGGCCTTCCCACGGTGATTCCCTTCCACCGTGCCGTGGTGCGGGATCCGGACTTCACCAACCCGGAACGACTCGGCGTGTACACCACCTGGATCGAGAATGCATTCGCTGGCCGGTTGGACGCCGCACTGTCGAGCGGGACCGCGGGACCGGTTGCCCGGCGGGAAACCCTCACCGTGGAGATCGACGGTAAAGCGGTCCAGCTCGGGCTGCCCGCCGAAGTGTTCGCTGCGCTGATGAACGGTGGCGGCAACGCTAACGGAAGCGCCGTCGCTCAGTCCCCCGACGCGACGGCGAACGACGACGGCGCGATCACCGCCTCGATGGGCGGCACCCTGGTGAAGTGGCTGGCTGACGACGGCGCCGAGGTCGCCGCGGGACAGCCCGTCGCCGTCGTGGAGGCCATGAAGATGGAAACCGAGGTGGTGTCCACGGCGGCCGGTACGTTCACCCGCGGCGGGCAGGACCCGGGTGCCGCCGTCGCCCGTGGCGAAGTCCTGGGAAACGTTCTGAGCACGGTCGGCTAACATCTGTTGGTGACGAGGGTGGGGAAAGTAATGGCTATCGAAGCAGCAGCGGAGCTGGATAACGGGGCATCGGGATCGGCCGAGCATGCGCACACGGCGGCGTGGATCGCCACCGTCCTGCGGGGCCGGATCGCCGCGGGCGAGCTGACGCCGGGGTCCAAGCTGTCGGAGCAGTCGTTGTCGACGGCACTGGGCGTGTCCCGCAATACGTTGCGTGAGGCGTTCTCCTCGCTGGCCCGCGAGTCAGTGGTCACCCGGATCCCGAACCGCGGCGTGTTTGTGGCGTCCCCGGGTGCCGATGAGGTGCGCGAGATTTACCGGGTGCGCCGGATGATCGAACCCGCCGCCGCGTTGTGGGGTGAGGTCACCCCCGAGGTGCTCGAGAACATGGAAGCCATTGTGCGGCGCGCCCAGGCAGCGCGCGACGCCGGGTCGGTCCCGGACATGGCTGATGCCAACCAGGCGCTCCACAGCGCCGTCGTTGGCCTGGCGGGCAGCGAATCGTTGCGCACCCTGATGGATCGGGTGCTTGCGGAGATGCGGCTGGTGTTTTTCGCGATGGCATCGGCCCCCGACTTTCACAGCCACTACGTGGACCGCAACGTGCAGTTGGTCGAGCGGCTCCGCGCCGGGCAGCGCGAAGAGGCAGCTGCCGGGCTACGCGCCTACCTGGACTCCGCCGAGTCCGAACTGCTGGCGCACCTCGCTGATGAAGCATCCGCCGAGCAAACCCGAACCGCCTAGGGCACCAGATAGTCGCTGTCCCGCGCGTCGGTGATGAGCATGTGACCGGGCGCGTGGCCGATCGCCAGCGGCGGCCGTGACTGCATCACCGCAGCCTGCGGCGTGACCCCGCAGGCCCAGAACACCGGAATGTGACCCTCGGGGATCTGCACTGCGTCGCCGAAGTCCGGCGAGCCCAGGTCAACACCCAGCTCCTCCGGATTCCCCACATGGACGGGAGCGCCGTGCACGGCCGGGTAGCGGGAGGTGATGCGGACGGCGTCGGCCACCTGAGCGGCCGCCACTGGCCGCATCGACACCACCAGCGGCCCGGACATGGCGCCGGCGGGTGCGGCTTCCCGGTTCGTTCGGTACATCGGCACATTCACGCCCTGATCGATGTGCGCGATCCTGACGCCGCCGTCCTGCAGTGCGGTCTCAAAGGTGAAGGAGCAGCCGAACAGGAAGGTGACCAGGTCATCGCGCCAGTGGGCGGTGATGTCCGTGGGCTCGTCCACCAGGACGCCGTCGTGATAGACGGTGTACTTGGGGACATCGGTCCGGATGTCACCGCCCGCCAGCAGCGGCCCGGTGGTTTCACCCGGCTCCAGCACCCCGAGGATGGGGCACGGCTTCGGGTTGCGCTGGGCGAAGAGCAGCAGGTCGAACGCCTGCTCCCGCGGAATCGCCAGCACGTTCACCTGCGCGTAGCCGCGGGACCAGCCCGACGTCGGCGTCACCAGTCCGGCACGGAAGGCGGCCCGGGCGTCGTCGGGCAGCATCGAGGCCGGGTCGGCCGGCAGGTCGGTCAGCCCCACAGCTGCGCCAGTCCGGTGATGGAGGTGTAGCCGAGGAACAAGGTGAGCAGCCAGGTGATGACGCCGATGATCAGCAACCACTTGGGGTAGACGTAGCCGTGCAGCAGGTCCCGACGGCGCCAGGCCACAAACAGCAGTACACCGAAGCCGACCGGCAGGATCAGTCCGTTGAACGCACCGGCGAAGATCAGCAGTTCCTGCGGAGCCTGACCGAGGAAGAGGTACGCCACGGCACAGCCTGCGATGAACGCAACGGTAATGAGGTTCCGCTTCCGCTCGGGGGTCTTCGAGGTGGTGATGAAGGAGACCGAGGTGAACGCCGCACCGATCACCGAGGTGATGGCGGCGGCCCACAGGACGATGCCGAACATACGCATACCGATCTCGCCAGCGGCAACGCCGAAGGCTTCTGCAGCCAGATTGTCACTGGTCAGCACCGCACCACCGGCGACCACGCCGAAGATTGCCAGGAACAACAGGACCCGCATGACGCCAGTGACGATAATGCCGAGCACGGAGCTGCGGGTGATCTCCCCGACGTTTTCGGGACCGGTGACGCCGGAGTCGAGCATCCGGTGCGCGCCGGCGTAGGTGATGTAACCGCCCACGGTGCCGCCGACGAGGGTGGTGATGATGAGGAAGTCGATCTGTTCGGGGAGGATCGCGTTCTTGAGGGCTTCACCGACGGGAGGCGCCGCGACGATGGCCACGTAGATCATCAGGAGGATCATGATGGCACCGAGCAACACGACGATGCGGTCGAGCGCCATGCCGGCCTTCTTGCTGATAAAGATCAGGATGGCGATGACGGCAGAGATAGCGCCGCCGATCTTGGGATCCATGCCGAGCATGGCGTTGGTTCCGAGGCCGGTACCGGCGATGTTGCCGATGTTAAACACCACGCCGCCAATGAAGACCAGCCCGGCGAGGAACCAGCCCACCCCGGGGAGGACCTTGTTGCCGAGTTCGTGGGCGCGGAGCCCGGAGACCCCGATGACGCGCCAGACATTCATCTGGACGGCGATGTCGATGAGGATCGATGCCAGGATCGCGAACGCGAACGCGGCGCCGATCTGAACGGTGAAGACTGTGGTCTGGGTGATGAAGCCAGGCCCAATGGCGCTGGTCGCCATGAGGAACATAGCTCCCAGGAGCGCGGTACGCCGAGCGGAGGAGCTCAGCTTCGGTTTGTTCTCGATATCTGCCATGGGCCCATCCGTTACGTCAAGGTGACTGGAGTCACATTTTTGTATTGGAGACGACCCTACAGGTTGTTGAACAATCTGCGCAAGGTATTGTTCAACAATTTATTGGACGACTCCAAGGAGGTCACCACCACTGATGCCGACATTCGGCGTTCTGGCATTCCCAGTCGGGTGATCCAAGCTCCCTCTCCCCCGTTGCGAGGTTAAGTCGCTCATCCATAAAGACGCAGCACCCGGCAAACACCGTTTTCGGCATCAGCTCCCGCGCGTCCGGCAAAATCATCCCGTAGGCAATCCGCCACGATTCGCTTTCACAGACCGGGCATTTACGGGTGCGCGGTACCTTGGCCTTCTGAAGGGGTTTCATGCGGCCATGCTAGATCCGGGCACCGACAATTCAACACCGCACCAGCAGGGCTACCCGCCGTCACCGACCGGAGCCTGAACAGTCAGCGCCGCCAGCACCGCTGCGGCGTCCACCGGCCTGTTCGGGCTATACCCGGTGAGCTGCTCGAACCGGGCCAGGCGGTTCAACACCGTATTGCGGTGACAGTGCAGCTCCTTGGCGGTATCGGACACCGAGCCGGAAGAGAAGTAGGACTGCAGCGTCTCGATCAGCCGGTCCCGCTCATGACTGGAAATCGCTGCCAAAGGCCCCAACACCGTTTCGGCCAACACGGGGCCAAACTCACCCAGCTGGGCCGCAGCCACGTGGCCCCACGTTTCACGGATAGTTTGCCTGCCCGAGGACTCCGGAATAACCGCGGGAACGGATTGCAGGGCGATCCGCAGCATCAAGGGCACCTCGGCCAACGATCGGGCTGACGGCGCCAGGAAGCAGTCGAGCTGGTCCAGCCACGGGCGGGTCCCGGCTGGCTCCTTCCCCGCCCGTGCGGGCAGGTCTTCCAGAATAAGAATGAGCGCCCCGTCGCGCTCGTGGAGGAATTGCCCGACGCCGGCCGCCGCGGCCCGCTCCCGGAATGTCTTCTGCGCGTGGCTGGCCGCGACCGCCACAATGAACCGACTCTCGACGTCGACCCCGAGCGCCCGCGCGGCCTGACCCAGCAGCTGGGGGTCCTTCCCATCCGAGGTGAGCAACCTGGACAGCAGGAAGGCGCGCTGCTGCTCCTTCGCCTGGGCCATGCTCGCCAGCTCGTCGAGATATCCGGCGTGTACCCGGATGGTGTGGAACTCGACCGCTTCCCACACGCGTACCGCGTCCTGGGTGAAGTCCGGCAACGATGCAGCAGGAACCTTCTCCAGCATCGCCACCCACAGGAGGCGGAAGTCCATCCGGACCGCCTTTAGCAGCGACTCGAGGGGAACTCCCTGCCGGGCGCGCCTGCTCCCGAGAGCGAAGGACACCCCGGTCAGCCGGTCCGGTAGCGGCAACTCCCCCACCAGGCGCAGGAGAAGTTCGAGTGAGGCGACGGCCGTCTCGCGGAGATCTTGGTCGTCAACAGACGACCCGGCGTACCCCTCAATCTCCTGAACATCCAACAGAAACTGGTCGGTAATCGTGGCAAGACGTGGCTGGCCGTCGCGAAAGCGCGCCAACTATGCCGCGACGGCAACCGGGTCGGCCTGTTCTGCTACAACAAGGGCCTGGGACAGCACCTGCAGAACCAGGTCTCGGGGTGGCGGCAGGCCAAACCGGTTTTCACGGGCGAGTTCCACGACTTTGTGCAGTCTCTTGGTGTCCCGGACGGCACCGGACAAGCCTACTTCGACGAGGACATGCCACGCCTGCTGATAGAGAAGGCGGCGAGCCTGGCCCTGGAGCAGAAGTTGGACGCAGTCATCATCGACGAGGCGCAGGACTTCGCCCCGCTGTGGTGGGAAGCCCTGCTCGCTTGCTTGAAAGACCCCCTAGCGGGCCAGGTCTACGCGTTTATGGATGACCGTCAGGATGTTTACCGCCGCTGGGGCGGGGCCACCGCAGACCTCACCCATGGGCCAGCAGCAGAGCTCGTACCCATCCACATTGACGACAACCTCCGGAACACCCGCCGTATAGCCGAAGTGTTCAAGTCTTTCGCCGGGGAGCACTTCACTCCCCGTGGCGGCACGGGGTTGCCTGTTCGCCGAGTGGAGTGCGCCACGGAGGACGCTCTTGACATCGCAAGTGACTGTATTGACGCCCTCATCAATGATGGCTGGGCCTCGAACCAGATCGCTCTGCTCACCACCCGCCGCCGTCACCCGATTCACCAGGAACACTTCGACAATGGAACGACGGATGACTATTGGCGCGACTTTCACGCGATGGAGACCGAGTTCTATGGGCACGTCCTCGGGTTCAAGGGTCTTGAGCGGTCGGTTGTGGTTCTATGTGTGGACGGCTTCAAAGAGATTGACCGTGCAGCCGAACAGCTGTACGTTGGGCTGTCCCGAGCGCGAGGTCTTCTAGTTGTGGTGGGCAACTCGACACTGCTTGCGGAAGCAGGTGGTCGGGAGTTGGAACGAGCGCTCGGGAGAGCGGAAAAGTGGGTTCCATAGTCCCATCCTGATCACCGCATCTCACTCCACCCAGCGCTCCTTCTCAGACACGGGGCCACACAGATGTCGACCTTATCTGCTTCAATAGGGGCATGGATCTTGAAAATCACGACCTCGGTATTTTCGTTTCGGGCAAAGAAGCTGCGATTGTTGGCGATACCGACCTTATTCAGAAATTTATGCGGGAACTATCCGTCAGTCCTCAAGCTGCAGTTACCGCTAAGAAAGCGACACTTGACGCGGTGGCCGCTGCGACCGGGATAGCCACAGTCGTAACGTCGATGACCGGCCAGACTTTCACCCTCACACCCGAATCCGCGCGACTTCTAGCGAAGTTCAAGGAATTTAATCCAGACGGCCCCTTGGCCGGGTTGATTCGCGGAACAAAAGGCCAGATCGTAGGTAACTCCAAATTCGAACCGGCCCTGATGAATCCCACGACAATGACTAATGTTGCTGCCCTTAGTGCGGCAGCGGCGCTGAAGGCAGCGCTGGCTGACTTGGAACAGCTCGTCGAGGCAATGAACATCAAGATTGATCGGCTGCTATCCGACAATCGAGCCCACGCGCTGGGTGACGTACAAGGCATGACCCAAGTCATGGAAAAGGCATACTCGCTGTACGAAGAGACCGGACGCATTAGCGAAACTACTTGGGCTCAAGTCTCCTTTCACAGCACGTCACTCGCGCAATCCAGCTCCTACGCATTGAACCAGCTAGATCTCATCGCGGATTCCCTCACCGTGGGAAATGCGACGGAGAAAGCAGACGCAGTCAAGCACGCGAGTGAGGCGGAACTCCGCTCCTGGCTGGTTCTGTTAGCCGCGTGTCAGGTGAACCAAACGAGAATGGACACGCTGGAAATAGTCCACGCGGCCAAAAGCGCACCAGACGACTTGCAGCATCACATCAACGCAGTCGAGCACGCGGCCGCCAACCGTCGCGAGATGGCCGGACTCAGGCTTCAGAAGCTAAATGACGCCATCACAAAGGTGTCTGACATTAATGATTTCTCACGTGTTGTCAGTCCATTGCGCAGCAAGTCCACACTCAACGCCGTCGAAACGATCCACCAAACCATCGGACAGTTCGCGACGATCTATGGATTGGAAGGGCTTGTCTACGGGCCAGTTGAACGGGAGTCCTGGCGGAAATCACTGAGCGACCTAACCAACCAGTCCCGGACCGCTATCGGAACGGCTGCTAGCTCGGTTCCCAGAGCCGTCGGTAAAGCAAAACCACAGATGCAGAAGTTGCGAGAGATCGAATTCAGCCGTCCCAGATGGCCCCGGAAGTCAGGAGCTAAGGAACAGGCGGCACTTGAGAGCACCGGCGGCACTGAAGAAATCAGCCCGCCGCCAAATATGCCCTCACGCTAGTCCGGAGTGCGTCCGAGTGTTCATAGATTTCGTCCAATGAAGTAATCGGAATGCGCTGTTCAACCTTCTGATCATCGAAAACGCCTAGATACTTCTGGACCCGATTGAAATGGAGCCTGGCAATAGGCTTCCTGTTGTTGTCATCCAGTAGCACCGCGAAGTAGGACTTAGCGTCGCGCTGAACCACGCGCGCAGGCTTTACCTCATTGCAGACAATCGCACGGACAATCTGGTATCCCTCAAGCTCCTCGAGTGTTGTTTCGACTCCGGTCTCGGCGAGGTCATCCTCGACCGCTTGCTCGCTCGTCACCGTAGCCGCGAGAGTCGCGTCATTCGCCATCGGATAGTTCGGTGACCCCAAAGCGGTTTTTAGCCGATCGTTGACTTGCTCGTTAAGGAACTGCTTCGTCGCTTTCGTCACCAGCCCGGTGAACTGCTCACGCACTTTCTGCGTATACGCACCTTCATAGACCCGAGTAGTCAACGACTTGATCCACTCGCTGTCCGGCTCCTTGAACTGTGCGGCGAGGGTGCGCTTAATTTGCCCGATGTACTTCAACTCACCGGCAGCACTGATAATCGAGTCAAGGTCAAAAATCTCTTTCGAAAGCTTCATCAGCTCCGGGATCAGGGTCTCATCGATGTCGTTGAGGTCAAGGACAAGGAAGGGCTTTGCATCCATTCTGTTGGGCGCGTCGAGGTCCGTGAAGAATTCGTAAACCTCCCCGTTAGTGAGGATCGCGATCCGAGCATTAGTCACTGCAAAGTAGCGATAAAGCTGCGATGCGTGTTCAATTTTGATCGGTTCCTTAGACTTCTTGCACTCGATCAGAATCTGAACCGTGCCGCCATGCATGATGGCGTAATCAATCTTTTCGCCCTTCTTTACCCCAACATCTGCAGTGAATTCAGGGACCACCTCGAGCGGGTTGAAGACGTCATACCCGAGAATGGTCGAGATGAACGGCATGACAAATGCGTTCTTGGTGGCTTCCTCTGTTTCAATCTGAGACTTCTGCTGGCGCACCTTTGCTGCCAATGCTGTGAGTCGTTCCGCAAAATCCACAATTCCCCCTAAATCAAAATGAATAATGCAACCCTAGTCGAGCCATCTGACATATGTCGGGCTGCAACACCAAAGTGGGTGCTTAGAGGCCCTATCGGAGCCAGAATCTGCTCCTACTACTACCGACCTAGTCGGTTAACCGACCCCAGCGTGTTGCGGTCCCGCCAGGCACCGGTTGACCACAGCGCCCAGGCGATCAGGGCCGGCTGGAAAAACAGCCGGATCAGACGAGAACTATCCGTATCCAGGCCGAAGGCGTCGACGCCTTCGACGTACTGGGCAATGTTGCCGGGGAATACGGCTACGAAGAATGTCGCGACGATCCAGCCGACGATAACGCGCCAGCGAGGGAGGAAGACCAGCGCAGCCCCTAGGAGCACCTCGACGATGCCGGACGTCACGACCACAAAATCCGTATTGAGTGGCATCCAGTCAGGTACCTGGGCGGCGAACTCGGCGCGGGCGAACGTCAGGTGTGCGAGCCCGGCGAAGAAGAGGAAAGCGCCCAAGACAATGCGGGCGATGGTTCGGAGCGGGGACAATGCGGGGAGGGTGGTCATTTGGGGAGCCTAACAGTGCGCACTCTGGAAGGAGCATGGTCAGTACTTTCCAAACTTCATCATGCAGGCGACCGCCTCTTGTTTTGTTGAAAGCCTGACCTAACGATCTGGCGTTAGGTAGATGGGTGCCGGCACGTCGTGAGGAGCTCCGTGAGCGGACCGTAGTACGGGAATAACCACGACGGTAATTTTAACCCTGGACCCGCCGGGACTCAATAACCTCGAGCGCCTTTTCCCAGCTCGGCCGCGCCGGCTTGTGGTTGGCACCAGGAGGCGCCAATGCGTACGCCTTCACGTATTCGATTTTCAAGCGCCGAACATAGTCGTGCGCCTTCCCGCCGAAAGCGACGACTGTGGCGTTCGGGAGCATCTCCAGTTCGGCCCGAAGGTAGCGCTCGGCGCATATGCGACCACTTACCCTGCCAATCTCGTTATCGATCGAACACAGGCGACCATCAGTGAGCCAGACGTGC
Source organism: Arthrobacter sp. CAN_A1 (assembly GCF_015751665.1). NCBI lineage: Bacteria > Bacillati > Actinomycetota > Actinomycetes > Micrococcales > Micrococcaceae > Arthrobacter > Arthrobacter sp. CAN_A1. Next base: position 256,525 of record NZ_JADOUR010000005.1, read on the forward strand.
CGAAGCTGCTCATCGAAGGTGAGATCGGGGTAGAGCTGCCCCATAAACCAGCGGACATTGCGATGGAACAGATCCGTCCCATTCGCGAAGGATTCATAAGCATGACGCATCCCATTTTCAAGCAACGTGTCCGGACTGTCCTCAGAGTCATAAACCTCGCCGCGATGCGGATGCCCCGGTTCCGCAAAAACCATTACGAGCTCGACGTCGTCGAGCGCACCCGTCGCGCCTAGGAAGCCGCGTGGTATGTGCCCCGACTCCGGGTCCCACTGCGCTTCGCGACAGGTTCCGAAGTTGCTGCAGGGCTGGTACGCCTCGCGCAACAGCGCTGATAGTTTGTCGTCCGGACGCATTAGAAAGATCCCCTGTATCGATAACCCACTGTGAACGCTATGCGCGACGTCCGGCGGCTTCGAACCCAGCCCCAGTCGCCTCGCTTACTGAAGTCGCTTGCTTACTAACGGTTCCTACGGTGCTCCGGGGAGCGTCTCGCAAACGATGCCGTCTTTGTCCCGGTCAAGCTTCGCCACGTCGCCGTAATACGGGAAGTATTTCTCGTACCAGTTCTGGGCTTCCCGCCAGGTGCTGAAGTCCGGGCAGTTCTTTGAATCGCCCGGATTCGCCGGCTTGGCAGGCGGTGTCGGCTTAGGGGTTGGTTTCGGAGTCGGTTTCGGTGTCGGCTTGGGGGTGGGTTTCGGCGTCGGCTTCGGCGCGGGCGCCGGAGCTGGCGCTGGTTTCGGCGCCGGCGTCATGACGACGGGAGCTGGCTGGGTAACTGCGGCTGGCTGACCGGCACAGTTATTCAGCACGCTGGCCATGGCGTCGTGTTCCGCCTGCATGACCCACAATCCGTGGATGGCCTTCGCTGAGGCCTGTCGGGAAACGTAGGTGCAGCGGTAGGAGTTGTTTGGCGGCAGCCAGGTGGCGGCGTCGCCGTCGCCCTTTTGACCGTTGATCGGGCCGTCGGTGGCCTGAAGGTTCAGAGGATCGTTGGCGAACATCAGCCGCTGATCGGCGCTGAGCTGCTGCGCGCCCTTCTGCCAGGCATCAGACAGCGCAACAACATGGTCGATCTGCACCGCTGTGCTGGTGGTGGTTCCCCGCACAAAGTTGATCAGTGTTCCGGTGTAGGGGTCGTCGAGAACTCCGGTAGCGACCTGGCAGTTGCCGGAGGTGTAGGTAATGTTGGTGAGTTGGCGCTTCAGCATGTCGTTGCGGGTGTCGCACCCGTTGTTGTCGGTGTCGAACCAGGTAGGCCCAAAGTTGTCGCGGTCGTAGCCGGTCTTGGGAGCGCGACCCTTGACCGGGATGGACTGCAGCACCTGGACCGCCGTCGACCCGTAGGCAGCCGGACGGTTCAGCGGAAGCTCGGTCTTGGTCCGATACATGAAGGCCGCCATGGCATCACGTTTGACCGGCTGCAGGGGCAGGAATCGGCCATCCGACCAGCCAGTGGAGATTCCGGTGTTCGCGAGCCAGCTGATCTCCTTATAGAACATGTTCGCCGTGGGTACATCGCGGAACGCGCTGGACTTCGACGCAGTGAATGAGGGCTTGACGGAGAACCGGTAGAGGAACGCTGCCATGGCATCCCTGTTGACCGAGTTGAGCGGCTTGAAGGTCCTGTCCGGGTAGCCGGTGGTGATTCCCTGGGACGCGAGCCAGTGGATTTCCTTGTAGAACTGGGTTCCCACCGGTACATCAGTGAACCACGACTGCGCGGGTGGCTGGTAGGCCGGTGAACCAGCCAGCCGGTAGAGGAACGCTGCCATCGCGTCTCTCGCGACCGACTGCAGCGGGCGGAACGTGCCATCTGACCATCCCTTGGAGATGCCCTGATCGGCAAGCCAGGTGATCTGCTTATGGAACTGACTGGTCGATGGAACGTCATTGAAAGTAGTGGCCGCACTGACCTGGGACGGCGCCACCAGGGTGCCGGCGCTGATCACCAGCACCGCGAGCATCATGAGGGCAGCTCTGATTGTTTTCACTTGTTCTCCGTGGACTGATAACGCGAATGGATTAGGCACAACGCGATACACAGGTAGAAGAACTTGAACGCCTGGACCCCCAGCGCATGATGTCCCCCATCTCATGCTCGTGAGAGAAGCATACGGGTATGGCACAAGCCCTCGTGACTCTTTGTCGGTTAAGCCAGCAGTGGCCGGGAGACTCGGATTCACACCCGAGCCGCCCGGCCACCGTTGAAAAGAACTCGCTAGATCAGCCGAGGATTGCGTTGGCGATGAACAGCAGCGGGATCGAGCCGACCCAGACTGCCGTCGTGATGCCTGACCAACCCTTGAGAGCCGCGATGCCGTCCAGGCCAGCGAAGCGGGTGACCACCCAGAAGTAGGAGTCGTTGAAGTAGCTGAACACCATCGAACCGGCGGTGCAGGCCAGGGCCGCAACGATCGGATCGATACCGAGTGAACCTACCAGCGGTGCGGTCACGGAGGCCGCGGTGATCATGGCGACCGTTCCGGAGCCCTGAGCAATTCGGACCAGCGTGGCAATGAGGAAGGGCACCAGGAACGCTGGCAACGGAGTACCGGCGATAGCCTCGGCGAGGGCGTCGCCCACACCCGAGCTCCGCAGTACCTGGCCGAGTGCGCCACCGGCACCGGTGATGAGCAGAATCAGACCGGACGAGGCGGCAGCTTCGGCAAACCAGCCCTGCACCTTGGAACGCGGCGTCCAGCGGGGCAGCAGCACGTAGACGGCCAGGATGACACCGATCACGAGGGCAACAACCGGGTTGCCGATAAACGCCAACGGCACAGCCCATGACGACGGCGTGTACTCCCCGGTGCCAACAACGCCCTGGTTGTTCTGGTCAATCGCACCACTGACCGTGTTGAGGATGATGAGGAGCAGCGGAACCAGCAACGGCAGCGACGCAACGAAAGCGCCGACCCGGTGGGGCTTGGCGCCCGCAGGAGGCGTGCCGAGGGTTGTGTTGTCGACGTCCATCGACGGAGCGTCGTCTTCATCGGTGGTGTTAGCGCCGCCGTCGTGATCGGCGACAGCGGTACCGCCGCTACGGCGACCCGACTGGGCGTGCACCGTGCCGTACACGGTCTCGCGGACCTCTGCGTTCATGGAGGGCTCGATCTTCGGCCCAATCCACTGGGCGTAAACAACGACGATCGGCAGCAGCAGGACGGTGAACGCCAGACCCGCGAGGATCAGCGCACCGAGGTCGGCGCCAAGGATGCCAGCGACGGCCAGCGGGCCGGGCGTTGGAGGCACCAGGTGGTGGGTCAGTGTCATGCCACAGCCGAGCGCGAGCGCAAGGGTGATGTACCCGGCGCGCTTGACCCGTGCAATGGAACGGGCCAGCGGGTTCATGATGACGTAGCCGGAGTCGCAGAACACCGGGATGGACACGAGTGCGCCCACGCTGCCGAGCGCCCAGGGCTCACGGCCCTTGCCGAAGAGCTTCAGGAACGCCATCGCCAACGAGTTTGCTGCTCCCGAGACTTCGAGGATCTTGCCGATCCCGACGCCCAGGCCAATCACAATGCCGATCGATGCCAGGGTGTTACCGAAGCCCATCGTGATCGACGAGACGATATCCAACGGTGCCTGCCCGGCGACAATGCCGGTCACCAGCGCCGCGATCAAAAGTGCTACAAACGCATCGAGCCGGGTCTTCAGCACCAAAACAATAATGGTGGCGATACCCAGGACGAGCGCCAAAAGAAGTTGTATATCCACGTACTGCTCCTCGGTCGCTGAGCAGGCCTCGTTGCCATCTCAGGTGGGTCGCACTGGCCTGATCGATACTTTTGACGGGCACTGTGCTGGGTGTCACACTAGCACTAGACATATGACATCTGACAAGTGCCTGTGACGAAGACCCAGTGACGAAAGTGCGGAACCAGTGATACTCGAAGAAGAGTTGCTCAGCGGCTACCCAGCTGTCCAGGCCATCAAGCCGGAGGTGATCGCTGCCGCAGTGCAGGCCTCCGGACGGATCCTGGTGGTGCTCGACGACGACCCCACCGGCACCCAGTCCGTCGCCGATCTGCCGGTCCTCACCTCCTGGGAGCCGGGCGATTTCGCGTGGGCCTTCGCCCAGCGCATCGGCGGCGCACCGGCACCGGCGGTCTACGTCCTCACCAACACCCGCAGCCTCGACCCGGAGACCACCGCGTCGCGCAATCGGGAGATCGTCACCAACTCACTCGACGCCGCCACGGCCGCCGGCGTCACCATCGGGTTTGTCAGCCGCAGTGATTCCACCCTCCGCGGCCACTTCCCCCTCGAGAGTGACGTCATCGCCGCCACCCTGCTGTCCCTGGCCGACATCGAGACCGACGGCGTGGTCATGGTTCCCGCCTTTCCCGACGCCGGCCGCGTCACCATTGGCGGCGTCCACTACCTGCGCGGGAACGACGGCGCCCTCACCCCCGTGGCCGACACCGAGTTCGCCCAGGACGCCACCTTCGGGTTCACCTCCTCGGACCTTGGCGAGTATGTGGCGGAAAAGACCGGCGGGTCCGCGAGCGCCGTCATCCGACTGGACCTCTCAATCATCCGCGGCGGCGCGCAGGGCATTGCCGACGCTCTGATCCATGCGTCCGACGCCGTCCCGATCGTGGTGGACGCCGTGACCGAAGATGACCTTCGCGCGCTCGCACTGGGCCTCGAGGAAGCCGAAAGCCGCGGCAAGAAGCTGCTCTACCGGGTGGGTCCGCCGTTCGTCCGCGCCCGAATCGGGCAGCAGGAACGCGCGCCGCTGACGGCCGGGGAAGTGTTCGCCGGCCTCGACGCCCCGGCCTCCGGTGGGCTGATTGTGGTGGGCTCCTATGTGGGGCTGACCACCCGGCAGCTGGACGCCCTGGTGGCGCGGCGACCCGAAGACCGGCTCGTGGAGCTCGACGTCGAAGCCGTCCTGGCCCCTGAACGCCGGGATGCCGGGGTGGCAGAGGCGGTGCGCGCCGTCGTCGACGGTCTTCCGTCTGGCGAGGTCATCCTGCACACCAGCCGCCGCCTGATCCGGTCCGATGATCCGGAGCAGAGCCTCGACTTTGCGCGGACCATTTCGCAGGCAGTGGTCGACGTCGTCCGCTCCACCATCGCGACGGCGCCCGTCCGGTTTGTGATCGCCAAGGGCGGCATTACCTCCTCGGACGTTGCCGCCCATGGGCTGTCGATCCGCCATGCACTGGTGCGCGGGCCGATGCTCCCCGGCATCGTCTCGCTCTGGCAGCCAGCCGATGGGCCTGCGCGCTCCATCCCGTTCGTGGTGTTCGCCGGCAATGTCGGGACGGACGATTCCCTCGCCGACGTGGTGGACATCCTCCGCTCCCCCGCCGCTTCCCCTACGACGACGGGATCCTCCGATGACCGCTAATACCGTTGCGGTGCTGGGCCTCGGCGCCATGGGCCTGCCGATGGCCACCCGCCTGGCCGAGGCATTCGACGTCACCGGGTACGACCCGATGCCAGCATCGCGGGAACGGGGCGAGAAGACCGGGCTGACCTGCGCCCCGACGGCCGCCGACGCCGTCGAAGGCGCCAGCGTGGTGCTCCTGGCCGTGCGCGATGCCGCCCAGGTGGAAGACGTCCTGTTTGGCTGGGAGGGCATTGCCCCCGCTCTGACGCGGGGCGCCGTCGTCGTGATGACCAGCACCGTGGGAATGGACGCCGTTGCCTCCTGGACCGAGCGGCTCGGCAACCTGGGCGTGGCGCTGGTCGACGCTCCCTTGTCCGGCGGTCCGGTGCGCGCTGGGGAAGGCGACCTGCTGATCGTGGTGGGCGCCGACCCCCCCGCACTGGATTTGGCGCGGCCCGTGCTGGAACGTCTTGCGTCGACGCTGACCGTGGTGGGCAACAATGCCGGTGACGGTCAGGCCATGAAGACGGTGAACCAGCTGCTGTGTGGCGTGCATATCGCTGCAGCGGCCGAGGCACTGGCTCTCGCCGACGCGCTCGGACTGGACCAGCAGCTTGCCCTGGCGGCGCTGGAAACCGGCGCGGCGTCGTCGTTCATGCTGTCCAACCGGGGGCCGCGCATGATCGAGGGGTACGACGGCAACGCCGAGGTGCTCAGCCGCCTCGACATCTTCGTGAAGGACCTGGGCATTGTGGGCACGGCCGCCCGCGGCGCCGGACTCGCGGCACCGGTGGCTGCGGCGGCCGAGCAGCTGTTCCTGCTCGGACAGACCCAGGGCCTGGGCCCCGCCGACGACTCGGCAGTGATCAAGGTGGTCGCGCCGCAGCGGCGCACTGTGAATAAATACGCAGCTGAAGAGGACGCTGCCGAAGGGATCACCGGTGGCACGCAAACCACTCGCTGAATCGGTGTTCGATGACCTTCTGGAACGGATCATCGACGGAACCTACCCACCCGGTGCAACACTCCCCCCGGAAAACGACCTGGCCGCATCCCTCGACGTGAGCCGGCTGACGGTGCGGGAGGCGCTCAAGCAACTCCAGGCCCAGCACATCGTGCAGATCAAACGGGGCCTGGGCACCTATGTGAATCCGGCGGCCCAGTGGACCGACCTGCAGGCCATTGTCAGGTACGCATCGACGACCGCCGACTCTCCCGATATCTCGCTACGCCTCCTGGAGATCCGGCGGATGGTGGAAACGGGTGCCGCCGAACTGGCGGCCCTGCACGCCACCGACGAGGACATCGCGCGGATGGAGGAAGCCAACGTCGCGCTGCAGGCAGCCCATAAGGCGAAGGACCTCGACGCCGTGACCGCCACTGACATCGCGTTTCATGAGGCGATTTTCCGGGCCTCAGCGAACCCCTTTGTGCCGGTGATCCTCGGGCCGCTGAGCCAGCTGCTGTACACGATGCGGCGGGAAACGTCCTCCTTTCACGAGGTGCAGCAGCACGCCATCGAGCATCATCTCCTGGTGCTGGAGGCGATCCGCACCCGCAACCCCGAGGTCGCCCGCAAGGCGATGCAGGCCCACATCAACCAGACGTACGACGACTACGAGCACTTCATTCACCACGAAAAACAACAGCAGGAGATCCAGTGACCTTTCCGATTGAACGCACAGCAGTCCTCACCGGCGCAGCCTCGGCCCGCGGCATTGGCCGCGCGACAGCAGACCGGCTGGCCCGCGACGGCTGGTCCATCGCCATCCTCGACATCGACGGGGTAGCGGCCAAAGAGGCTGCCGACGATATTGCCCAGCGCCACGGTGTGCAGACGGTCGGCGTCGCCGCTGACGTGTCGGACGAAGCGTCGGTCGACGCTGCGATCAGCACTGTCGAAGCTTCGGTGCCGCCGATTGTCGCCGTCGTGAACCTGGCCGGGATCAGCTCCCCCACCGAGTTCATGCAGGAAACCAAGGCCGCCTGGGACCGGGTATTCGCCGTCAACATGACCGGCACCTTCCTGGTCACGCAGCGCGCCCTGCACGGGATGATCGAACGGAAGCTTGGCCGCGTGGTCAGCATTTCCTCCATCTCGGCGCAGCGCGGTGGCGGCACCTACTCGAAGGTCGCCTACAGCGCCTCGAAGGCCGGCATCATCGGCTTCACCCGTGCGCTGGCCCGTGAAATGGGCGAGCACAACATCACCGTCAATGCCGTGTCCCCCGGCCCGGTGGACACCGACATCATGGGCGGCACCCTCACCGAGGAACGCAAGCAGGACATGTCCAAGGACATCCTGATGGGCCGGGTGGGCACCGTCGACGACATCGCCGCCCTGATCTGCTTCCTGGTGGGCCCCGACGCCGGTTACATCACCGCCGCCACCTACGACATCAACGGTGGCCTGCAGATCTCCTAGCTCCTTTTGAGGGGCGGATCCTTTTTTGGGGGTCCGCCCCTTTTGCTCCTAATACGTCGGCCGTCGACTCTCTCAGGAGCCTAACCACTCAGCGCGATCACGCCTCTTCCTGGCGCATGCGGGAGGGAATCCGGCACAACTCCATTGACCCACTCCACGAGACCCCTTAGGATTTTATCCAATCAGCAGAAGTGTTATTCCACCATGTGAGATCTTGTTACCGAGTACACCACCGCTGATCCGTATAACGAAGGGGTTCTACGACATGTCACTTCACACCAGCTCCATTGCGAGCGTCCTGGATGGATCGCGGACCGTTTCTATCTCCGACGCTGACCGCCTCACTGCCAGTACCGATCGGTCAGGCTTTGTTGCCGGGTCCCTGCCGGACGGGGTGGTTTTCGCTGAGACAACTGACGACGTCGTCACCACCATGCGTCTCGCCGCCGCCCATCGCACGCCAATCGTGACCCGTGGGGCGGGTACCGGACTCGCTGCTGGCTCCTCGGCTCGCGCTGGCGAAATTGTCCTCGACGTATCCCGGATGAACAAGATCCTGCGCATCGATGCGGTGGAGCAACTCGCCGTCGTCGAGCCTGGCGTGCTGAACGCGGAACTGAACGCCGCCGCCGGCGAATACGGCCTGTTCTACGCACCCGACCCCGCGAGCACAGCGATCTGCTCCATCGGCGGCAACGTGGCCACCAACGCGGGCGGGATGCGGTGCGCCAAGTACGGTGTCACCCGGGACGCGGTGCTGTCACTGAACGTGGTGCTCGCCGATGGCCGCCAACTCCGGACCGGCCGCGAAACCATGAAGGGCGTCTCCGGGTACGATCTCAATGCTCTGATCGTCGGCTCCGAGGGGACGCTCGGCGTCGTTACCGAAGCCACCCTGCGGCTTCGCCCGCTGCCGGTGGCGACGGCGACCGTCGCGGCGTTCTTTCCCGACTTCGCCACCGCGGCGGCAGCGGCATCCGCCGTCATTGCGTCACAGATCCAGCCTTCTATGCTGGAGCTGATCGACGGGCAGACACTCGAGGCGATCGACATGGCCATGGGCACCACCTACCGCTCCCAGGGCGGAGCCTTCCTATTGGGCCAGACCGACGGGTACGGCGCCCACCTCGAACAGGATGTGCTGATCGAGGCGATCAGGCCGTTCGCCACGTCAATCGAGAAAGCCACCGACGACGAACACGCCGCTCAGCTGATCACCGCTCGCCGCGAAGCCATTCCCTGCCTGGAGAAGCTGGGCCGGGTGTCCATCGGTGACATCGGTGTGCCGCGGGGGCGGCTTGCCGAGGTGGCAGTGGGGCTGAAAGAGATTACCGAACGCACCGGGGTTCGCATTTTCTCGGTGGTTCACGCCTCCGATGGGAACCTTCACCCGATGCTCGTTCTGAACCCTGAAGACTCGGTCACGGAGGGTCCGGCCAAGGTGGCGCTCGGAGAAATGTTCTACCTGGCGAAGAGCCTCGGCGGGACTCTTACCGGCGAGCACGGCATCGGGCTCCTCAAGCGCGACTGGCTACTGCCCGAACTCGGCGAGGTATCCCTCGACGTGATGCGGTCCATCAAGGACGCCCTCGACCCCCACGGACTCCTCAACCCGGGCAAGGCCATCTAGCCCCGGGCCCCAGACCCGCCCTCCGCACCCCGGCTGCACCCCGGACCCGAGCGAACGACTACAAAGGCGAAGCCGCACTCCCCCCGGGAGGCTCAACAGTCAGTCCGGACCGTTTGAGGAGAGCGTAGGTCTTCGGGTGCTGAGGCCTGAAGAACACCTCATCGGGGGTGCCCTTCTCCACGATGATTCCCTGGTCCATCACCACGATGATGTCGGCGATATCGCGTGCGAACTGCATCTCGTGGGTGACGATCACCATCGTGGTGCCCTGAGCGGCGATGCTCTTGATCACCGTCAGCACTTCCTCCACCAACTCCGGGTCCAGGGCCGACGTCGGCTCGTCGAACAGCATGACGCTTGGATCCATCGCGAGCGCTCGGGCAATTGCGACCCGCTGTTTCTGCCCACCCGACAGCCGGGACGGATAGTTGTCTTTTCGGTCCAGCAGTCCAACCCGCTTCAGGTTCTCAAGGGCATGCTTCTCCGCCTCCGTTTTGGACATCTTCTTGACGTCCTGCAGGGGCGCCATGACGTTCCCCAGAGCGGTCTTGTTCAGGAACAGGTTGAACTGCTGGAAGACCATGCCGAGGTCAGTTCGCTTTTTCGCGGTGATGGAAGCCTTTTCATCCTTCAGCTTCCCGTCCCGCTCCTCGTAGCCGACGAGGTGTCCGTTGACCAGAATCCGGCCGTCGTCGATAGTTTCCAGCTTGTTCATGCAGCGAAGAAGGGTGCTTTTTCCGGATCCGCTGGACCCGAGGATGACCACTGTCTCGCCCTTGTGGACGTCAAGATCGACGCCCTTCAGGACCTCTATCCTGTTCACCTCCCGCCGATCACCCCGGAGACGCTGCAGCAGACCCGGGGTCTTGATCACGGTGAACGTCTTGTGGACGTCCCGGACGCTTACGATCACTTCGTCAGACATGGACCCTCGCTCTCTTCTCCAGTGCACTCACAATTCGCGACAGCGGAAGGCTGATCAGCAGGTAGAGCAGTGCGGCTGCCGTGTAGATCTGCGTTGTCTCGAAGGTCTGGGCGTTAATGATGTTGGCAGTCTTCAGAATCTCGGTCACGGCGATGACCGAGGTCAGGGCCGTGTCCTTCACCATCGCGATGAAATAGTTGCCGATCGGACCCAGCGACACGATGAACGATTGCGGAAGAACAACCTTCCACAGCGCTTTGCTCGGCGTGTAGCCCAGCGACAGCGCCGCTTCCGTCTGGCCTGCCTCGACGGACAGGATGGCCGAGCGGAACACCTCCGACAGATAGGCCGCATAATTCAGCCCCAGGCCGAGGATCCCCGCAGGGATGGGATCAATATTCACGCCGATGGCCGGCAAGACAAAGAAGATGTACACCAACTGCACGAGCAGCGGCGTCCCCCTCATAATCTCGACGTAGACAACGGCGATTCCCCGAAGGATCCTCGACTTCGAAATCCTGGCGAGTGCCAGCAACAGCCCGAGGACGAGGGCCAGCACCATCGCCCCCAGGGCGAGCTGGATGACAATCGGCGAGGCCGCAAGTAGTCGCGGGAAGTAGCTGAGCGTGCCTTGGATAAAATCGATGGCCGGTTCTCCCTTTCAACCTAGGTGGAGCAATACGGAACGATCAGTCGACGGCGTTGCTTTCGGTCAGCCCATACTTGGTCAGGATTTCCATGTACTCGGGCGAAGCCTTCAGCTCAGCGAGACCGGAATTCAGTTCCTCCAGCAGCTGCGTGTTCTCCTTTGGGATAGCCGCGCCGATCAGGCCGGGGAAGAAGGGCTCATACGGGTCCACGATCTTGATGGCATCGTTGGGGTTCTGCACCAGGCTGTAGGCGACGACGGCGGCGTCGGTGAAGACGACGTCGACCTGCTTGTTTTCCACTGCGGTCAGCAACGCAGCCTGCGAGTCGAAGTACTTGATTTCTTCCGGCTCAAGGGACTCCGCCAGTTCGATGAACGTGGTGCCGGTCTGGACCCCGATGACGGTGCCCTTGGCGTCGTCGCGGTTGGTCATGGTCGAATCCCCGGGCACCACCATCCCTTCGCCCTGCTGGTACCAGGTGTCCGTGAAGTTCACCTCTTCCTTGCGGACATCAGTGATGTACATGGCGTCGACGACGGCGTCGGCCTTGCCTGCCTGGATGGCTGGAATCAGGGTGGCGAATTCGGAAACGAAGACCTCAACCTCCCATCCCTTCTTCTCGGCGATCCAGTTGAGCATTTCCCCGTCGATCCCCTGAAGTGCTCCGGCCTCATCGGTGAAGGAAAAGGGCGCATCATTCGAGGTGGCGATGGTGATCGTCTCAATGGCGCCACCCTCCCCGCCTCCAGACTCGCTTTCGCTGGAGGATCCTCCCCCGCACGCCGCCAGAGTCAGGGCGATCCCGAGGGCTCCCGCTACGAACGAGATTTTTGCACGACTGCTGTTCATGAGTGCTCCTTGATTGATGATGCTTCGGTCTCAAATCGGGTGATGCGCAGGTCAGCGGTACGCTGATGCGCTTCCATCTCCTCATAGGAGGAAATCTCGGATACGAGCGGTGCCAGCTCCATGGTGGCGGCCCGTTCGATGCGCTGGAAGGTGAGGGGTTTCAGGAACCGGGCAACCGACAGGCCCGCGGAAGAGCGCGCCCCGCCCCCGGTCGGGAGGACGTGGTTGGTTCCGGTGATGCCCTTGTCGGAATAGGCCACCGTGGACCATTCCCCGAGGAAGAGTGACCCGTAGTTGGTCAGGTTCTTGTGGAAGTAGTCGTCGTCGGCAGTGATAATTTCCAGATGCTCGGGCGCAAGGATATCCATGAGCTCGACGGCGGTGGCCCTGTCCTGGGTGACGTACACCGTTCCGTAGTCCCGCCAGGCGGCCCCGGCAATATCCCGGGTGCTCAGATCAATCAGCTGACGGTCCACTTCCGCAATGACGGCGACGGCGAGCTCCCGCGACGTCGTCACGAGCACGGCAGGCGACTGCGGGCCGTGCTCGGCCTGCCCGAGGAGGTCGGCGGCGACGAGGACCGGGTCGGCGGTGTCATCGGCGATGATCGCGACCTCGGACGGTCCGGCCAGCAGATCCATGCCCACCCGTCCGAAAAGCTGCCGCTTCGCTTCGGTGACGTAGGCGTTGCCCGCGCCGACGAGCATGTCCACCGGCTGTTCACCCAGTAGCCCGAACGCCATGCCGGCCAGCGCCTGGACGCCACCGACGACGAACGCCCTGTCGACGCCCGAGAGGTAGGCCGAGTAGAAGACGGCAGGGTTACCGGCCGTCGGTGAGGTCGGTGGTGAACACGCGATCACGGTGGGGACGCCAGCCGTTTTCGCGACACCGACCGTCATGAACGCGCTGGCGAGGATCGGGAACCGGCCGGCGGGAAGGTACGCCCCAACTCGCTTTACCGGGATATACCGCTGGCCAACGACCACGCCCGGCATCATCTCCGTTTCGAAGTCCTGCAGATGTTCAAGCTGCAGCCCGGCAAACCTTTTGGTGCGTTCCGCCCCTGCCTCGAGGGCCGCCCGGAGCTCGGGCTTGAGTGAGTCACCCGTCCGACGGAGCGCGTCGGCGTCCATCTCGATGTCGCCGCCTGCCCAGTTGTCCAGGACCGTCGAGTAGTTGGCGACGGCGTCGCGGCCACCTTTTTCTATGGTTGACAGCATCTCCGACACTGTCTCAACCACCTTCGGGAGTCGCTGTGCGGGGACTCCTCCAATGGCCGCGCTCTTGAGACATTCGTATGATCCCGTGATGAAGGAGGCGTAATGTGCGTCGAGTTCCATGGGGCGAGCTTAGGCTTCACCTTTACATAGGGGAACCCGCCCTTTAACGATGGAAGGTATAGGGTCTCCCTATGACGTTGAATCAGCTCCGGGCTTTCCTCGCCGCCTACAGCAACCGGTCGCTTAGCGCGGCGGCCCGAGAGCTGGGGATCAGCCAGGCATCGGCATCCGAACTCATCTCCCGCCTGGAACAGGAGCTGGGAGTCTCTTTGTTTCTGCGCACCTCCAAAGGTCTCTCGCCGACGCCGGCAGCGGAGGAATTGCGCCCCCATGCCCTCGAATGCGTCAATTCGGCTCGGCACGGAGTCGAAGCCGTGCAGGCGCTGCACACGTTGACCGGCGGGGTATCAACCTTCGGTGTCCTTCGGTATGCCGCCAACTATGATCTCGCTGACCTCGTTGTGCAGTTCAACCAGAAGTACCCGGGTGTGCGGGTGCGCATGATCGGGCTGAACTCCCACGTCGTCGCCGCCTCGGTGGCGAGCGGTGAGATCGAGTGTGGCCTGGTGGTGCTGCCGGTGGACACGGACCACCTGGAGTTCCGTAAACTCGCGCGGGACGAGGTCTACTACCTCTCATCCACGAGGGCGGCCAATGCCGGACCGGTGACCATTCAGGAATTTGCCGCCGCGAAGCTTGTCCTTTATGACGCTCACGCGGGGTGGAAGGATCCTACGCGACGTCAGTTGAGAGATCGTGCAAACCTTGCGGGTCTTTCCATCGAGGCGCAGATGGAGGTCGAACATGCGGAGACTGCGTATAGCCTCGTGGCGGCCGGGGCGGGTGACTCCTTCATGGCCCGCGGCATCCTCGATTCTCTGCGAAGTGAGGACAATGTGCTGAGTTTCCCCTTCGCTGAGCCGCTCTACGACACGATCGCCCTGGTACAACGCAAGCACGGCTACCTGTCCCCTGCCACGCGTCGGTTCTCCACCTTCGCGCAGCAGGCAATTGCTGCCCAAACCGGATTGACCAGCCTCGTCTAGCGGTTTCCTGTGGCGGCAAGCCCCCACCTTCACCCCGGCCCCACCCCGCACCCCGGACGCCAGAAAAGTGCCGGAGCCGCAGGAAAGTGGTTGGGCAACCACGATCCTGCACCTCCAGCACTTATCTAGGTGCGAGAGAGTTGTTGAGGGCGGCCCCCGGGATTTCCCGGACGCCGCCCTCTTTGTTGCTGGGGACTAGACGCGGTCGGGGGACTAGACGCGGTCCCTGGAGTCGTCGTCATCGACGTCGTCGTCCCTGGTGCGGACGTCGTCCCGGCCGCCGTCAGAATGACCGCCACCGCCGACCTTCGACAGCGCATCCTTACCCTGGAAGCGCATCATCCACCGTGCCAGGAAGACCAGCCCGATCAGCAGAGCCGCCAGCACGAAGGTGCCAAGGTTCAGTCCGAAGCCGAAGATGAACAGCGACGCCACGGCACCCGCCGCCAGACAGTAATACAGGGTCACGAGGATGGTCTTGCGCAGCAGGTCACCCTCACGCCCCAACAGCCCGACTGTTGCGGAAGCCGCCACGATGTTGTGGATCGCAATCGGGTTACCACCCGCACCGCCGACCGCCTGCGCGGCGACTACCTGCTCCGGCGGCACACCGATCGCCACACCGGTGGAGAACTGGAACTGGGCGAAGGTGAGGTTCGAGACGGTGTTGGACCCGGCGACGAACGCCCCCAGCGCACCGATGAACGGTGCGACGACGGGCCAGGAAACACCTGAGATGGCGGCAGCGCCTTCGGCCAGGGTCACCGGCATGCTCGACAGGCCGGAGGCGTTGAGGTCAGGACCGGACTGGATCAGCACCCTGACCAGCGGAACCGCGAACAGCAGGGCAACAGCGGTTCCGGCGAGTTGCTTGCCGGACACCTTGATGGTTTCGGCAATCTGCTTGCCGCTCATCCGGTGCAGGAGGTAACCAAACACGGCGGCAATAATCATCAAGAACGCCGGCGAGTAGAACGGCTGCACATTGGTCGTGATCCCGGTACCGAGGATGTTCTCGAAAGGAATCTGAATACCGGTCAGGAATTCCTTGAGCGGGGCGATCACCCGGGTACCTACCAGCAGCGCCGCCATCAACACGTACGGCGACCAGGCGCTGATGATGCTCATGTGGGTGCGGGAGTCGGTCGCCGCGGACGGCTCAATGGTGCCCATCCACCGGTCGGACCAGGAGGCTCGTGGACCGAAGTCGAAGGTGTCCTTCGGCATCAGGAAGCCCTTGCTGGATGTGAACATGACCAGCATCAGCCCCAGCAGCCCGCCGAAGAGTGACGGGAACTCCGGCCCGAGGAAGCGCGCAACAGTCACGTAGGGAACGGTCATGGCGAGCGACGCGTAGATCGCGAACGGCCAGACAGCCAGGCCATCGCGGAAACGCCGCTCCGGACCGAAGAACCCGGTCAGCATGCAGACCAGGATCAGCGGGATAAGGATGCCAACAATGGCATGGATCGCCGCGACCTGGAACCCGATGTTCGAGACAAACTCAGGCATCGTCAGCCCGAGAACCGCGATGCGCTCCTCCACCGCCGGATCGCCACCCAGCCCATTAGTTACACCCACGAGAATGGGCGTACCCACCGCGCCGAAACTCACCGGCGTGCTCTGGATAATCAGGCCCACCATAACCGCAGCCATGGCCGGGAATCCCATCGCCAGCAACAAGGGGGCAACGACGGCGGCCGGCGTACCGAAGCCCGACGCACCCTCGATGAAGCTACCGAACAGCCAGCCGATGATGATCGCCTGCACCCGGCGGTCGGCGGAGATGTTGTTGAACCCGGCCCGAATGCTCGCCATCGCACCACCGATCGTGAGCGTCGAGAGCAGCAGCAGCGCACCGAAGACGATGTAGAGCAGGGTCGCGGCAACGATCAGCCCCTCAAGCGACGCCGCGATGACGCCGGTGAAATCCATCTCCCAAACCAGCAGCGCTACGAGCACCACCAGAACGTAGCCGACCGGCATGGCGTACTTCGCGGGCCAGCGGAATCCCGCCAGCAATACCCCCACCACCAGAATTGGCGCCAACGCCAATAGGCTCAACACAGCAAGATTGTCCATCATCCAGTCCCCTTTGACTGTGAGTCCCGCATGAATCTACGCCCTGCGAGTTCCACGTTGTGGAATAAGTTTTCTACTAATGTTTCGACACTAGGTGTGACCGCAGTCTCAGTCAATGGTTCGATGGCGTATTGGGCTGGCAGGGAGCTCTGGCGCGACGAGCGGTAGGCCGACGATTCGCCAGAGGTCAGTCGTCGCCGTGCGCCACTTCCCGCAGATGCATCCGCTCACCCTGCCGGCCAAACAGGCTCAGGAACTCGACCGGATTATTGTCGGCCGGCCCAAACCAGTGCGGCACCCGAGTATCGAACTCGGCAGCCTCGCCCGCTGGCAGGACGACGTCGCGATCCCCCAGCACCAGCCGCAACGTGCCGTTCAGCACATACAGCCATTCGTAGCCTTCATGGACCTGCTGGGTCGGCGCCTCCCGCTGAGTGCCACCCGGCAGAATGTGCTTGTAGGCCTGAATCCCGCCCGGCTTGCGCGTCAGTGGCACGAGGGTGCCCCAACTGGTGGTGACGGGCCGCAAATGAACGCGCGGATCCCCGGTGGTTGGCGCGCCCACCAGTTCATCCAGCGGCACCTGGTGCACCTTCGCCAGGGGTAGCAGCAGTTCAAGGGTGGCTTTCCGCTGGCCCGATTCCATCCGCGACAGCGTGCTGACCGAGATTCCCGTCGCCTTGGCAAGGTCGGTCAACGTGATATCCCGCCGAACGCGCAGAGCTTTCAGGCGTGGCCCGACAGCGGCCAGAGCGTCGTCAATTTCCTTATCCATAATCCCAGTTTGCCATATCAGCAAAGATGTTTGCGCCGCTCAGCGAACGGATTGAGGATGAACAACATGACCACACTCAGAAGCACACCTCCATTCACAGACACGTACGACGTCGTCATCGTCGGCGGTGGCGCCGCCGGACTCAGCGCCGGACTCATGCTGGGCCGCTGCAGGCGCTCGGTGATCATCGTCGACGGCGGTGAGCCGCGCAACGCTCCCGCCGAGGGGGTCCACGGCTTCCTCACCCGCGAAGGGATGAAGCCGGCCGAGCTACTCGCGATCGGCCGGGCCGAGGTCGAGTCCTACGGCGGCACCATCGTCGACGGCCAGGTAGTCAGCTCGGGCCGCGACGGCAAGGACTTCTCCGTCACGCTGCAGAGCGGCCAGGTCATCACCGGCAGGCGGCTCTTGATCGCCACCGGCCTGGTCGACGGGCTGCCCGCCGTCGCCGGCATCAGCGAACGGTGGGGCCGCGACGTACTGCACTGCCCGTTTTGCCACGGCTGGGAGGTCCGCGACCAGGCCATCGGCATCCTCGCCACCGGCCCGATGGCCGTGCACCAGGCACTCCTGTTCCGGCAGTGGAGCGAGAACACCACCCTGTTCCTCCACACCAATCCAACGCCCACCGATGAGGAACTCGAGAAGCTTGCCGCCCGCGGCATCCGCGTGGTCGAAGGCGCCGTCCGGGAACTGAGCATCGCGGAGGACTCGTTACGCGGCGTCGTGCTCGACGACGGCCGGAGTGTCCCGCTGGAGGCGATCGTCGTCGGGCCCACCTTCAATGCGCGCGCCGACGTCTTCGCCGGACTCGGTGTTGCAACTGTCGCCCACGAATCGGGTCTCGGGACCTTCATCGCGACGGGCGACGCGGGTGCCACGAATGTCCCGGGTGTCTGGGCGGTGGGCAACGCGGCGAATCTGATGGCTCAGGTGCTTGCGTCGGCGGCCGATGGCTCGTTGACCGGGGCGATGATTAACATGAACCTCATGGAAGAGGAACTGCAGCGCGACCTCGCAGCGCACCGCAATCTCACCCAAACCGACACGACCTCAAAGGTGACCGCCTCATGACCTCCCACCACCACCGCTCGCAGGACTCCCACGAACAGACACCCACCGAGTACGGCCAAACCTATTGGGACGCGTTCTATAACGAACGTCCCTCTATCTGGAGCGGACATCCCAATCCGCAACTGGTCGCCGAGGTTGCTGACCTGGCGCCGGGCACGGCGCTCGATGTCGGCTGCGGAGAAGGCGCCGACGCCATCTGGCTCGCCCGTCAGGGCTGGACGGTAACCGCCGTCGACATCTCCCAGGTAGCCCTCACCCGCGGTGCTGCTCATGCTGTAACGGATGAGGCGTCCGCCGCCCGGATCACCTGGAGCCGCCAGAATCTCCTGGAGTGGACTCCCCCGGAGTCCTCCTTTGACCTCATCTCCGCGCAGTTCATGCACCTCCCGAAGGACGAGCGCGAACCCCTGTTTACCCGGCTGGCGGCAGCCGTTGCGCCCGGCGGTACCCTGCTCATCGTCGGTCACCATCCGACCGACATGGAGTCCGGCGCGCACCGGCCTCCCCGGACGGACCTTTTCTACACCGCCGAAGAGATCGTGCTCTTGCTGGATCCGGAGCAGTGGGAGATCGTGACCGAGTCCCGCGAACGGACCCAGGATCACGACGGCGCCAGCGTCACCATCCACGACACCGTGCTGCGCGCGCACCGGACGACGCCGGCGGGCTAGACCCGGCTCCAAGCCTGGGATCTAAGCCCGGGCGGCGCGTACCGCCTACCCGAGCAGTTCGTGGACGTAACACCACTTCCACGCCTCGCCGGGTTCCACACTACGGACCACCGGATGACCGCTGTTGCGGGCATGACGGGACGCGTGGAGCCCGGGCGAGGAGTCACAGCACCCGATCCTCCCGCACTGCAGGCACATCCTCAGGTGGACGGGTTCGGTTCCCTCGGCGACGCAGTCAAGGCACTGCAGATCGGACGGGACGGCGTGGTCGGGTGCCGTCTGCAGATCCCCGCAGTCGCCGTTACCGGACGCAGCAACAGCTGAGGACGCGTCGGCGCCCGGACCGCCGTCGTCGTCGAGCGCTGAATCGAGCACCGAGTCGAGCACCGATTCCTCAATATCGAGGTGCCGCAGCACCCCGTCGATCACGTCGTGCGCGTAGGTGCCGGTGCGGCGCAGCTCAAGAATCCGGGACCGCTCGGCGTCAAGCATCTGGATCCGCAGTTCGGCGTAGCGCTGGCTGGGGGTGCGAGCCTCGGCCTCGGGCCGGCCCAACCGCTCCCAGGCAGCAAGGTTCCGCTCCTCGGTGCGGCGCCGGAGCATGGTGAGCACCTCGGGCGGATCGTCGGGGCGAGTCAGGACCGCCAACCGCTCCATTCCGGCGGTGGTGGACTGCTGCATCAGGGACGCACGGGTCAGGGCGTCCTCCTGCGGGTCGGGCCCCCGGATGCCGAGCCTGCGCACCAGCCACGGCAGGCTGAAACCCTGAAGGATGAGCGTTCCGGCCACCACACTGAGCGCGGCGAGCACCAGGACCGACCGGTGGGGGACGTCCTGCGGCAGGGTGAACACGGCGGCGAGGGTCACCACTCCGCGCATCCCGGCCCACGACACCACAGCGGCCAGCTGCCACGACGGGGCTGGCTCCCGTCGCGCCACCGCGGGGATCAGCCGCGGCAGATAGGTGGCCGGAAACACCCAGAGGGGGCGCAGCACCAGAACAGCCGCCACAACGATCGCGCAGATCATCCAGGCCCGGCCGACCCCCAGCGAGTCGTCATTGACCGCCTCAATAATGAACCGCACCTGCAACCCGATCAGCAGGAATACCGAGTTTTCCAACAGGAACTGCACGGTGGCCCAGTTGCTGCGTTCGCTCACCCGGGAGGCGCCGCCGGGCATCGCCGGACTTTTGGTGCCCAGGATCAGGCCGGCGACGACGACGGCGAGTACCCCCGACGCGTGGATCGCCTCCGCCGGAATGAACGCAATGAAGGGGGCGGCCAGCGACAGCGACGTATTCACCGCCACGTTGCGCACCCGGGTGCGGATCTGGAGCATGATCCACGCGGCCGCGACCCCGATGGCCAGCCCGCCGGCGACCGCGAGCAGGAACTCGCTGGCGACGTCGAACAGGGTGACGCTGCCGGTGATAGCCGCAATGGAGGAACGGAGCAGGACCAGCGCCGTCGCGTCGTTCACCAGCGACTCGCCCTCAAGGATGGCGACCACCCGCCGCGGCATGCCCACCCGCCGGGCGATGGAGGTGGCGGCCACGGCATCGGGCGGAGCGACGACGGCGCCCAGCGCCAGCGCCGCCGGCAGGGGGACCTCGGGGATCAGCCACCACACCAGCAGACCGATGGCGATGGTTCCGAAGATGACGTAGCCCACGGAGAGCAGGCCGATGTTGCGTTTGTTGGCGTGGAAGTCGACTACCGAGGTGCGCAGGGCCGCCGCGTACAGGAGCGGCGGGAGGATCCCGATCAGCACGAGCTCGGGGTTCAGTTCCACCGGAGGGATGAAGGGTAGGTAGGAGCCCACCACACCCACGAGCACCAGGAGCAGCGGAACCGAGACGTTGAGTCGGCGGCCCAGGGCGCTCCCCGCGCACACCACCAAAACCAGGGCGAGAAGACCAAGTGCGATGTCCATGCACATAGTCTGACAGTCCCGCCGCCCACAGGAATCGTGGACCCGGGAAGAAACCAGCCGACTCGTGCCTTATAGAAGGGGAGCTGCACGCAGCATCAGACCCCCACCGAAGGAATTCCATGACGCATCAACTACATACTCCTGTCGCGGCCACCACCGCGCAGACCATTTTCCGGGTTGCCCTGGGCGGCGTCCTCGTCGCCCACGGTTCGCAGAAACTGTTCGGCTGGTTTGGTGGCGGAGGCATTGACGGCACCAGCAAGGGCATGGACGCCATGGGCTTCCGCCCGGCCAAAACCAGCGCCGTGCTCGCCGGGCTGGGTGAGGCGGGCGCGGGTCTGGCACTCGCCGTCGGCCTCGGCACCCCCGTTGCCGGCGCTGCAGCAGCGACCACCATGGGCGTCGCTGCCAGTGTTCACACCCCCAACGGCTTCTTCGCCACCGATGGCGGCTTCGAGTACCCGGCAGTGCTCGGCATTGCCGCGGCATCGTTCGCGATTGCGGGAGCAGGCGCGGTGTCACTGGATTCAGCCACCGGGCACGTCCTGGACCGGCCCTGGATGCGCGCAACGGCCTTGGCAGCCATCCCCCTCGCGATCGGCATCCAGTTGTACCGTCGTCGCCAGACCCTAGCAGCCGACGCCAAGACTGAGGCCGCAAACACGCCGGTAGCAGAGGGTTCCACCGACCCCGCCTAACCAGCAACGTCTGAACCATCAGTGGCCGCGCATCGGGAAACCGGTGGGCGGCCACTGGCTTGTGCGGCCAGTGACACAATGAGTGCCATGACGGCAATCGTGCTCGGCTGGGATCCGGATCGGCGGGACGGATGGCAGTTCGCCTACACCTCTATCCTTGACACCGTGCGCGCCACCGGGTTTGCCGCCGTGGCGTGGCCGGCTCACTCCACGGCGACCCCAGGTGCTGACGCGTGGATTATCCTGCAGGGTGCCACTGAACGCGGCCTCCTGGGTCACGGGATCGTCGCCACACCAGCCCACGACGACGCCGGCTCCCTGACCATTGACGTCGACCTGCTTCTCCCCCGCGGCGAACACATCCCCGAGTCGGTGCTGCTCGGCCGGGTGCCGGATTTCGCGTGGGGTGCCGGACTCCCTGCCGGAACCCCTCTCGCCGCGGCTGATGAGCAGCTGGTGCGCGCGGTGTGGGCCGAGCATGTTTCGCCGTCGGACGCCGATCCCGTGGCCCCCATCCCCGGGACCCTTCCCGCCAGCGCGCTGACGCGGACATTGGTGAACCGCTACGAGCAGGACCCCGACGCACGCCGGCTCTGCGTTGCGCACCACGGGACCGGTTGCACCGTCTGCGGGTTCGACTTTGAGGCGACCTATGGAGAGCTCGGTCGGGGCTTCATTCAGTTGCACCATATTGTTCCGGGATTGCAGCTCACCTCCGATTACGTGCTTGATCCAGTCACCGATCTGGTGCCGCTGTGCCCCAACTGCCATGCGATGGCGCATCGGCGGACGCCTGACCCTTATTCGCCTGCCGAGCTTCGACGGCTGATCCGCGGGTCATCGCACCTGGAAGGGGAGGTTGTGAGCCCGGAGGAATTGCTTGCCCAAGCCGATGCCCGCCGGATTATGGGGACCCAGAACAGGGATCAATAAAGCTCACATTCCGTCTTACGGTGCCGATATATATAGGGGTACAACCGATCCATGGCCCAGCTTCGGGCTCGCTGGATTCCGAATCATCTCAATTACTTGCGAACAGCACCATAGGGGACAAATGAATATCTGGGGACGAACTCTGCCTGCACGCAGAGCCACAATCACTTTGCTTACTGCCGGCACCTTGGTGTTGTCGTCTTTGTCCCCAGGCGCGGTGAGCGCACAAGCACTATCCCCTCTCAATACGGTTCCTGCTGCAGATACAAGTGCTCCCGTCCTGGTCAGCTCATCGGTGGATAAGACCGACTTCAACCTCAACGACGGACCCGCCACCTTCACCGTCAGGGCACGGATCACCGACGCCACCGGCGCAAAAGCCCCCACCCTCACCGTGTCCCACTCAGATACCAGCCAATCCCACGGATTCGGCTCGATGACCCTGATCTCCGGCACCGCCAAAGACGGAACCTACGAACGCACCGTCACCATCCCCCAAGGCTCCGCACCAGGAGAATGGGAAGTTCTGCTCTACCCGCTCGGCGACACCCTCGGCAACAGCGGAAGCTTCCGCACCATCGAAACCATCACCATCACAGCCCCAGCCGCGGACACGAGTGCCCCCGTCCTGGTCAGCTCATCGGTGGATAAGACCGACTTCAACCTCAACGACGGACCCGCCACCTTCACCGTCAGGGCACGGATCACCGACGCCAC